>NZ_VMLP01000015.1:0-64067 GCF_013276755.1 Streptococcus sp. 5004
AATTTGATTTTCGAAGAGTATTAGATGAATAGGGATGTTCTATCAATCTAGCCAGTCTCTTCTGTCTCTAACTGTGGAATAGAAGATGGGCAATATCGGATAGAAAAGCTAGCAGAATAGCTCTATTAAAGAGAGGAGGGAAACCGAAAAATTGGGTGCCCCTCCTCTTTTTTGGTATAATAGAAGATAGAAAACGAGGTTAGAAGAGATGATTTTTGATACACATACACACTTGAATGTAGAAGAATTTGCAGGTCGTGAGGCAGAAGAAATTGCCTTGGCTGCTGAGATGGGTGTGACACAGATGAATATTGTTGGTTTTGATAAACTGACGATTGAGCGTGCTTTGGAGTTGGTGGATGAGTATGACCAGCTCTATGCGACTATCGGTTGGCATCCGACAGAAGCAGGGACTTACACAGAGGAGATTGAAGCCTACTTGCTTGACAAGCTCAAGCATCCAAAGATAGTTGCCTTGGGTGAGATTGGATTGGACTACCATTGGATGACAGCGCCCAAAGAGGTGCAGGAGCAGGTTTTTCGCCGTCAGATTCAGTTATCTAAGGACTTGGATTTGCCTTTTGTGGTCCACACCCGTGATGCGCTGGAAGATACCTATGAGATTATTAAGAGCGAGGGCGTTGGTCCTCGAGGTGGGATCATGCATTCTTTCTCAGGAACTCTTGAATGGGCAGAGAAGTTTGTTGAGCTTGGCATGACCATTTCCTTCTCAGGAGTGGTGACTTTTAAGAAGGCAACTGACATCCAAGAAGTAGCTAAAGAGTTACCTTTGGACAAGATGTTGGTGGAGACGGATGCGCCTTACTTAGCACCTGTACCCAAGCGTGGTCGCGAAAATAAAACAGCCTATACTCGCTATGTGGTGGACTTTATCGCAGGCTTGCGTGGGATGACGGCAGAAGAGCTAGCGGCGGTAACAACTGCAAATGCAGAACGAATTTTTGGATTGGACAGCAAGTAATGAAAGAGAAAATTTCCCAAGTTATCGTGGTCGAAGGGCGCGATGATACGGCCAATCTCAAACGCTATTTCGATGTAGAGACCTATGAGACTCGAGGTTCTGCCATCAATGACCAGGATATAGAGCGGATTCAGCGCCTGCACCAGCGTCATGGGGTCATTGTTTTTACAGACCCAGATTTTAATGGGGAGCGGATTCGCCGCATGATTATGACGGCCATTCCAACAGTTCAGCATGCCTTCCTCAAACGAGATGAAGCTGTTCCCAAGTCCAAGACCAAGGGACGTTCCCTGGGAATTGAGCATGCCAGCTATGAAGATTTGAAAACGGCTCTAGCTCAGGTGACAGAACAATTTGAACATGAGAGTCAGTTTGATATCAGTCGTAGCGACTTGATTCGCCTTGGTTTTTTAGCAGGGGCAGACAGCCGTAAGCGCAGAGAATATCTGGGAGAGGTTCTCCGAATTGGCTATTCTAACGGCAAGCAATTACTCAAGCGCTTAGAGTTGTTTGGGGTTACTTTGGCAGAAGTGGAAGAAGCTATGAAATCTTATGAGAATGGTTAAGCAGCCCCAAAATACAAGGGGAATGTGTTACAATAGTAGTAACAGATAATAGAAAAGAGAATAGATGAGAATTGCAGATTATAGCGTGACCAAGGCAGTGCTGGAGCGTCACGGTTTTACCTTTAAAAAGTCCTTCGGGCAAAATTTCTTGACGGATACCAATATTCTTCAAAAAATCGTGGATACGGCTGAGATTGATGACCAGGTCAATGTTATCGAAATCGGGCCAGGGATTGGTGCCTTGACGGAGTTTCTGGCTGAGCGTGCGGCTCAGGTCATGGCCTTTGAAATTGACCACCGATTGGTGCCGATTTTGGCAGACACCTTGCGTGATTTTGATAATGTGACCGTTGTCAACGAGGATATTCTCAAGGTTGACTTGGCGCAGCATATCCAGAATTTTAAAAATCCTGACCTGCCAATCAAGGTAGTGGCTAATTTGCCTTACTACATCACAACGCCTATTCTCATGTACTTGATAGAGAGTGGGATTCCTTTTAGTGAGTTTGTGGTTATGATGCAGAAAGAAGTGGCAGACCGCATCTCCGCTCAACCGAATACCAAGGCTTATGGTAGCTTGTCGATTGCGGTGCAGTACTACATGACTGCCAAGGTTGCCTTCATCGTGCCTCGTACGGTCTTTGTGCCAGCGCCAAATGTGGATTCGGCTATCTTGAAAATGGTGCGTCGTCCAGAGCCAGCTGTAGCAGTAGAAGACGAGAACTTCTTCTTTAAGGTTTCCAAGGCAAGTTTCACTCATCGTCGCAAGACCTTATGGAATAACTTGACAGGTTACTTTGGCAAGACTGAAGAGGTCAAGGACAAGCTGACTAAGGCTTTGGACCAAGCAGGCTTGTCACCAAGTGTGCGTGGGGAAGCTCTCAGCTTGGCAGAGTTTGCCAGCCTAGCAGATGCACTTAAAGGGCAAGGACTCTAAGATGCAGGGACAAATCATTAAAGCCTTGGCGGGGTTCTACTATGTAGAGAGTGATGGTCAGGTCTATCAAACACGCGCGCGTGGAAATTTCCGTAAAAAAGGCCATACACCCTATGTTGGGGACTGGGTAGATTTCTCTGCCGAGGAAAATTCAGAAGGCTATATTCTCAAGATTCACGAACGGAAAAACAGTCTGGTCCGTCCGCCTATTGTCAATATCGATCAAGCTGTGGTGATCATGTCTGTCAAGGAACCTGATTTTAACAGCAATTTGCTGGATCGGTTCTTAGTTCTTTTGGAGCATAAGGGCATCCATCCCATCGTCTATATTTCCAAAATGGATTTGTTGGAAGATAGAGGAGAACTGGATTTTTATGAACAGACTTATGGTGACATCGGCTATGACTTTGTGACCAGTAAAGAGGAACTCCTGCCTTTGTTAACAGGTAAGATTACAGTCTTTATGGGGCAGACGGGCGTTGGAAAATCAACCCTTCTCAATAAAATCGCACCAGACCTCAATCTTGAAACAGGAGAAATCTCAGACAGTCTGGGTCGCGGGCGCCACACCACTCGAGCTGTTAGTTTTTACAACCTCAATGGGGGCAAAATCGCAGATACACCAGGATTTTCATCCTTGGACTACGAAGTATCAACGGCGGAAGACCTCAATCAGGCCTTTCCAGAGATAGCTAGTGTTAGCAGAGATTGTAAGTTCCGTACTTGTACCCATACCCATGAGCCGTCTTGTGCTGTCAAGCCAGCTGTTGAAGAGGGTACCATTGCAACCTTCCGTTTTGATAATTACCTGCAATTCCTCAGTGAGATTGAAAATCGCAGAGAAACCTATAAAAAAGTCAGCAAAAAAATTCCAAAATAAGGAGAAACCTATGCCTCAATACAAGATTGCTCCGTCAATTCTGGCAGCAGATTATGCCAACTTTGAACGTGAAATCAAACGCCTAGAAGCAACTGGGGCAGAATATGCCCATATCGATATCATGGATGGGCACTTTGTGCCACAAATCAGTTTTGGTGCAGGTGTGGTTGAAGCTCTTCGCCCTCATAGCAAGATGGTCTTTGACTGCCACTTGATGGTGGCGAATCCTGAACACCACTTAGAAGACTTTGCGCGCGCAGGTGCAGATATCATCAGTATCCATGTAGAAGCAACACCCCATATCCATGGCGCCCTCCAAAAAATTCGTTCTCTAGGGGTCAAACCTTCAGTTGTTATCAATCCTGGCACACCAGTTGAAGCCATCAAGCACGTCCTTCATCTAGTTGACCAAGTTTTAGTCATGACAGTTAATCCAGGCTTTGGTGGGCAAGCCTTTCTACCAGAGACCATGGATAAGGTCCGTGAGTTGGTTGCTCTTCGTGATGAAAAAGGCTTGAACTTTGAAATCGAAGTGGATGGCGGGATTGATGACCAAACTATTGCTCTAGCCAAAGAAGCTGGTGCGACCGTTTTTGTAGCAGGTTCCTATGTCTTTAAGGGAGATGTCAATGAGCGAGTACAAACTCTCAGAAAACAACTGGACTAGGGTTGCCGTTTTTGCAGGCGGAGATCGCGGTCATTATCGGACAGACTTTGATAGTTTTGTCGGTGTGGATCGAGGCTCGCTCTGGGTCTTGGAAGAAAATCTGCCTCTTGCTCTGGCGGTTGGAGATTTTGATTCTGTCACTGCAGAAGAGCGACAGGTGATTCAAAAACGTGCTCAGCATTTTGTCCAAGCCCGACCAGAAAAGGATGATACAGATCTGGAATTGGCTCTCTTGACTATTTTTGAGAAAAATCCTCAGGCTGTGGTCACTATTTTCGGTGCTTTGGGTGGTCGTATCGACCATATGCTGGCCAATGTTTTTCTTCCTAGCAACCCCAAGTTGGCGCCTTATATGCGCCAGATAGAAATTGAGGATGGGCAAAATTTGATTGCCTATTGTCCAGAAGGGATCAGTCAGCTACATCCCCGTTCAGACTACGACTATCTTGCCTTTATGCCGGTTCGGGATAGCCAGCTGACTATTCTCGGTGCTAAGTATGAGTTGACAGAGGAAAATTTTTTCTTTAAAAAAGTGTACGCTTCTAACGAATATATAGATAGGGAAGTGTCAGTGACTTGCCCAGATGGCTATGTGGTTGTGCTGCATAGTAAGGACAGGAGGTAGGATGGAAAGTTTACTTGTTCTATTATTGATTGCCAACCTAGCTGGACTCTTTCTGATTTGGCAGAGGCAGGATAAGCAGGAAAAACATCTCAGTAAGAGCTTGGAGGATCAGGCAGATCACTTGTCAGACCAGTTGGACTACCGCTTTGAACAAGCCAGGCAAGCCAGCCAGCTAGATCAAAAAGATTTGGAAGTGGCTGTCAGTGACCGTTTGCAAGAGGTGAGAATAGAATTGCACCAAGGTCTGACGCAAGTCCGTCAAGAAATGACTGAGAATCTCCTCCAAACCAGGGATAAGACTGACCAACGTCTCCAAGCCTTACAGGAATCCAATGAGCAACGTTTGGAGCAAATGCGCCAGACGGTCGAGGAAAAGTTAGAAAAAACCTTGCAGACACGCTTACAGGCTTCCTTTGAGACAGTTTCCAAACAACTAGAGTCGGTCAATCGAGGTTTGGGAGAAATGCAGACCGTTGCCCGCGATGTCGGAGCCCTCAACAAGGTTCTCTCTGGAACCAAGACGCGAGGAATTCTGGGTGAATTGCAACTGGGACAAATTATTGAAGACATCATGACCCCTGCCCAGTATGAACGAGAATACGCAACGGTTGAAAACTCTAGTGAACGAGTGGAGTATGCCATCAAGTTACCCGGACAAGGCGACCAAGAGTACGTCTATCTACCAATTGACTCTAAGTTTCCACTAGCAGATTATTACCGCCTAGAAGAAGCCTATGAAGCAGGTGACAAGGACGAGATCGAACGCTGTCGCAAGTCACTCTTAGCAAGTGTCAAGCGCTTTTCCAAGGATATCAAGAGTAAGTACATAGCACCGCCTCGGACGACCAATTTTGGAGTTTTGTTTGTTCCGACAGAAGGTCTCTACTCAGAAATTGTCCGCAATCCGGTCTTCTTTGATGATTTGAGGCGGGAGGAGCAGATTATCGTTGCAGGGCCAAGTACCCTGTCAGCTCTCCTCAATTCCCTATCAGTTGGATTCAAAACTCTCAATATCCAAAAGAGTGCCGACCATATCAGCAAGACTCTTGCCAGTGTCAAGACCGAGTTTGGCAAGTTTGGTGGTATTCTGGTCAAGGCACAAAAGCATCTCCAACATGCCTCTGGCAATATTGATGAACTATTAAACCGTCGTACCACAGCTATCGAGCGGACGCTCCGTCACATTGAGTTGTCAGAAGGTGAGCCTGCGCTTGATCTACTCCATTTCCAAGAAAATGAGGAAGAATATGAAGATTAGTCACATGAAAAAAGATGAGCTATTTGAAGGCTTTTACCTAATCAAATCAGCTGACCTGAGGCAAACTCGAGCTGGGAAAAACTACCTAGCCTTTACCTTCCAAGATGATAGTGGCGAGATTGATGGGAAGCTCTGGGATGCCCAACCTCATAACATTGAGGCCTTTACCGCAGGTAAGGTTGTCCACATGAAAGGGCGCCGAGAAGTTTATAACAACACCCCTCAAGTCAATCAAATTACCCTTCGCCTGCCTCAACCTGGCGAACCCAATGATCCAGCTGATTTCAAGGTCAAGTCGCCAGTTGATGTCAAGGAAATCCGTGACTACATGTCGCAAATGATTTTCAAAATAGAAAATCCTGTTTGGCAACGGATTGTCCGAAAGCTCTACACCAAGTATGATAAGGAATTCTACTCTTATCCAGCTGCCAAGACCAACCATCATGCCTTTGAAACGGGCTTGGCCTATCATACGGCAACCATGGTGCGCTTGGCAGATGCCATTAGCGAAATCTATCCTCAGCTCAATAAGAGCCTGCTTTATGCAGGGATTATGCTGCATGACTTGGCCAAAGTTATCGAGTTGACGGGACCAGAACAGACTGAGTATACAGTGCGAGGCAATCTTCTTGGACATATCGCTCTGATTGATAGTGAAATTACCAAGACCGTTATGGAACTCGGCATTGATGATACCAAGGAAGAAGTCGTTTTGCTCCGCCACGTCATCCTCAGTCACCACGGCTTACTTGAGTATGGAAGTCCAGTCCGTCCACGCATTATGGAAGCAGAGATTATCCATATGATTGACAATCTGGATGCAAGCATGATGATGATGTCAACAGCTCTAGCTTTGGTGGATAAAGGAGAGATGACCAATAAAATCTTCGCTATGGATAATCGTTCCTTCTATAAACCAGATTTAGATTAACAATTTAAGAAAAATGAGCATTTTTTAGGATAAGAATGTTCGTTTTTTTATGTAAATATGGTATAATAAGTAAAAGACAAAAATGAATACTCTTCGAAAATCTCTTCAAACTAGGGTAGTATCGCCTTGTCGTATGTATATATGCAGGTATATTACAGGATTTGTCAGTTCTATCGACAATCTCAAAACAGTGTTTTGAATCACCAGCGACCAGCTTTCTAGTTTGCTTTTTGATTTTTTGAATAAAAATGGAATAGGAAATAGAAATGAAATTAAGAAGAAGTGATCGGATGGTTGTCATTTCCAACTATTTGATTAATCATCCTTATAAACTAACTAGTCTCAATACTTTTGCTGAAAAGTATGAATCTGCTAAATCATCCATCTCAGAAGATATCGTCATTATCAAACGAGCCTTTGAGGAAATCGAAATTGGTCACATCCAGACAGTAACTGGTGCTGGCGGAGGTGTTATCTTTACACCGTCTATTTCGAGTCAGGATGCTAAGGAAATGGTTGAAGACTTGCGTGCCAAGTTATCAGAAAGTGACCGTATCTTGCCAGGTGGCTATATCTACCTGTCTGATTTGCTTAGCACACCAGCTATCTTGAAAAATATTGGTCGCATTATTGCTAAGAGCTTTATGGACCAAAAAATTGATGCCGTTATGACCGTAGCGACTAAAGGTGTTCCACTTGCAAATGCAGTTGCCAATGTCCTCAATGTTCCTTTTGTCATTGTACGTCGTGACCTGAAAATTACCGAAGGTTCAACGGTTAGCGTCAACTATGTATCCGGTTCAAGTGGTGACCGCATTGAGAAAATGTTCCTTTCAAAACGCAGTCTCAAGGCAGGTAGCCGTGTCTTGATTGTGGATGACTTCTTGAAAGGTGGCGGAACTGTCAATGGGATGATCAGCCTCTTGCGCGAGTTCGACTCAGAATTGGCAGGTGTAGCGGTCTTTGCGGACAATGCCCAAGAAGAACGTGAAAAGCAGTTTGACTACAAGTCACTCTTGAAGGTAACCAATATTGATGTCAAGAACCAAGCCATCGATGTTGAGGTTGGCAATATCTTTGACGAAGATAAATAAGAGATAGAACTAAAGGTTGGAACGATTGTCCCAGCCTTTCTTTGCAAATAGAATAGAAGGAAGCTTATGAAAACACCATTTATCAATAAAGAAGACTTAGAAGCGATTGTTGCCGAGTTCCCAACTCCCTTTCACTTGTATGATGAGAAGGGGATTCGTGAGAAGGCAAGAGCCGTCAACCAAGCCTTTTCGTGGAACAAGGGCTTTAAGGAATATTTTGCAGTTAAGGCTACTCCAACACCAGCTATTTTGAAAATTCTCCAAGAGGAAGGTTGTGGTGTGGATTGCTCTAGTTATGTGGAGCTTTTGATGAGCCATAAACTGGATTTTCCAGGTTCTGAGATTATGTTCTCTTCAAATAACACGCCAGACAAGGAATACGCCTATGCACGTGAATTGGGTGCGACCATTAACTTGGATGCCTTTGAAGATATTGAACATCTAGAGCGTGCAGCAGGCATTCCAGAAATCATCTCATGTCGTTACAATCCTGGAGGAGTTTTTGAGCTAGGAACAGATATTATGGACAATCCTGGAGAAGCCAAGTTTGGCATGACCAAGGACCAGCTCTTTGAAGCTTTTGCCATCTTGAAGGAAAAAGGAGCTAAGACCTTTGGGATTCACTCCTTTCTAGCATCCAATACCGTCACCCATCTCTATTATCCAGAGTTGGCGCGTCAGCTCTTTGAATTGGCTGTTGAAATCAAGGAAAAGTTGGGCATTTCGCTAGACTTTATCAATCTTTCTGGCGGTATTGGTGTCAACTATCGTCCAGACCAGGAGCCGAACGATATTGCCTTGATTGGTGAGGGAGTTCGTAAGGTGTATGAAGAGGTCCTTACGCCAGCAGGTCTTGGTCAGGTCAAGATTTTCACTGAATTGGGTCGTTTTATGCTAGCCCCTCACGGTGCTTTGGTCACAAGAGTCACTCATAAGAAGGAAACCTACCGTACCTATCTAGGTGTGGATGCATCAGCAGTCAACCTCATGCGTCCAGCTATGTACGGAGCTTACCATCATATTACTAACGTGACCCATCCAGATGGACCAGCTGAAGTGGTAGATGTGGTTGGTTCACTCTGTGAAAACAATGATAAATTTGCAGTGAATCGCGAACTGCCTCATACAGAAATTGGTGATTTGCTGGTGATTCATGATACAGGTGCACATGGATTCTCCATGGGTTACCAGTACAATGCCAAACTACGTTCGGCGGAAATCCTCTATACCGAAGAAGGCAAAGCCCGTCAAATCCGCCGTGCAGAGCGCCCTGAGGACTATTTTGCAACCTTGTATGGTTTTGATTTTGAAGAATAATATGATAATTAGTTGAAAATGAAATTGAAAAACAGATTGCTTTCTAAAAAATAGGCAAAAATCTTGTTTTTCCTTCAAGTCGTGATATAATAAAACTATAAAACGTTTTCAAGGAAGGTAACGATATGTCTGAAGAAACAATTGATTATGGACAAGTGACAGGAATGGTGCATTCGACAGAAAGCTTTGGGTCAGTAGATGGGCCTGGTATTCGCTTTATTGTCTTTTTGCAGGGCTGTCACATGCGTTGCCAGTATTGCCACAACCCGGACACTTGGGCTATGGAGTCCAATAAATCACGTGAACGGACGGTAGATGATGTCTTGACAGAAGCCTTGCGCTACCGCGGTTTCTGGGGAAATAAGGGCGGTATTACAGTCAGTGGAGGAGAAGCCCTCTTGCAGATTGATTTCCTGATTGCCCTCTTCACCAAGGCTAAGGAACAAGGAATCCACTGTACCTTGGACACCTGTGCACTACCTTTCCGTAATAAACCACGTTACCTTGAGAAGTTTGACAAACTCATGGCTGTCACTGACTTGGTCCTCTTGGATATCAAGGAAATCAACGAAGAACAGCACAAAATTGTCACTAGCCAAACCAATAAAAATATCTTGGCCTGTGCCCAGTATCTATCAGATATTGGAAAACCTGTCTGGATTCGCCACGTGCTAGTTCCGGGATTGACAGACAGAGATGATGACTTGATTGAACTTGGTAAGTTCGTCAAGACCCTCAAAAATGTTGATAAGTTTGAAATTCTGCCTTATCACACTATGGGTGAGTTCAAATGGCGTGAATTGGGAATTCCATATTCACTCGAAGGGGTTAAACCACCAACAGCAGACCGCGTCAAGAACGCTAAAAAACTCATGGATACCGAAAGTTATCAAGACTATATGAAACGTGTACATGGATAAAAAAGAAGCCTGATGGAAACATCGGGTTTTTGATACTCAATGAAAATCAAAGAGCAAACTAGGAAGCTAGCCGCAGGTTGCTCAAAACAGTGTTTTGAGGTTATGGATAGAACTGACGAAGTTAGCTCAAAGCACTGTTTTGAGGTTGTGAATAGAACTGACGAAGTCAGTAACATATATACGGCAAGGCGAAGCTGACGTGGTTTGAAGAGATTTTCGAAGAGTATGACTTGCAAAAAAGACTTAGCAAACTAGCTAAGCCTTTTTCTTCTTATCTCGAACGTTGTTTTCCAGCGTTGCGATTTTTGTGTTTTTTCTTGCTTGTGATAGCAGTTGGTTGTTCAGGGGTAACGTCTTTTCGTCCACTTGGTTTAGAGAAAGCACTTGCTTTTGGTGGGTTCTTGGCTAGTTCTTCACGGACTTTTTTGCGAAGTTTTGGACGAACGATATAGTTGACGATAAACTGTTGGAGAATCATCATGAAACCACCGACAACCCAATAAAGTGTGACACTAGCTGGTGAGATGAGGGAGAAGCCGGCAATCATGACTGGGCTCACGTAAGCCATTTTCTTGATTTGATCTCTTTGCGTTTCATCTTCTACTCCGTGAAGGGAAAGGAGTGATTGAAGATAGTAAAGGACACCAGCGCAGGCAGCTAAAATCATACTTGGAGAGCCTAGAGGAATTCCTAGGTAACTTGCTTGAGCAACACCTTCAGTATGTTGGGCAGCAAAGTAAATTGCAGAGAAGAAAGGCATTTGAAGGAGGATAGGGAAACATCCTACACCACCAAACATGCTGATGCCGTGCTCTTTTTGAGCAGCAAAGAGAGCTTGTTGGGCTTCGAGTTTTTCTTCTTGAGTAGTCGCTTCCTTGAGACGTGTTTGGTGTGGCTCAAGGACGTGCTTGAGGGCGTTCATCTTTTCAGAGTGAAGCGTTGCCTTCCATGATTGGTAGATACCAAGTGGCAAGATAATCAAGCGCACGATAATGGTTACGATGATGATAGCGACACCAAAGCCTAGACCTTGATCAGTAGCGAAGTACTTGATAGCTTCAGCCATAGGCGCTCCGATAGTATTCCAAATAAATCCTATTGGCTTTCCTGTGGCTTTATCGACGCTAACACAGCCAGTTAAGACTAGCAACATAGCCACTCCCATAGCTGAGAGTGCAAAACGTTTAATAGATTTCACTGTTTTTATTCCTTCTTTTAAAATTATACCTTTCTATTCTACTGTTTTTTTACAAAATATACAATAGTTCTAGAGACCTAATTTGCGATTTTAAAGTCAGGGTAAGGAGGAAAGTTACTTAGTTTGACATCTAAGTAGCTGACTTTTGAAAAAGGTGTGGGTCCTTTTCGGATTTCTTGGATAAATTTTGCCATGGTAGCAGATGAGTCTGCTTGGGCTAAAATTTCCACTGTTCCGTCGTCGTTATTCCATACTCGACCTGTGATGCCACCAATTTCAAGTGCCAAGCTGTAAACACCCCAACGAAAGCCGACTCCCTGCACCCTACCTTGGGCAATCATTCTAACCTTTTGCATACCAAACTCCTTTGATTGTGTTATAATATTTCTATGACTATTATAACCTCAAAAGCCAACTCTGTGGTAAAAAATGCCAAGAAATTACACAAAAAAAAATACCGCAAGTCTGCTTATTTGATTGAAGGCTGGCACTTGTTTGAAGAAGCTGTTCAAGCTGGAGTGACGATTGAGAAAATCTTTGCCTTAGAAAATTACCGAGATCAGTTAGCTGCTTTTCCGCAAACTGTCTGGGTGTCAGAGGATATTTTGCTAGATTTGGCGGATTCTCAGACTCCACAGGGAATTGTTGCCGTC
Organism: Streptococcus sp. 5004; assembly: GCF_013276755.1. Taxonomy (GTDB): domain Bacteria; phylum Bacillota; class Bacilli; order Lactobacillales; family Streptococcaceae; genus Streptococcus. The sequence goes on from NZ_VMLP01000015.1 coordinate 12,029, forward strand.
GTTCAAAAAGAAGAAGTAGGGCAAGCTGACTTTAGTCAGGGCAAGTTCTTGTTTTTGGAAGATGTGCAAGATCCTGGTAATGTGGGAACTATCATTCGAACTGCGGATGCAGCAGGCTATACAGGAGTGATTGTTTCAGATAAGTCGGCAGACATCTACAGTCTCAAGACTCTACGTTCCATGCAAGGCAGTCATTTCCATCTGCCCATTTACCGGATGTCGAGCCAAGCGCTTTTTGAGGAAGCTAAAAAGGCAGCTATCCCTGTGCTAGCAACAACCCTATCCAAAGATTCTGTTGATTACAGAGAACTGCTTTCTATAGAAAATTTTGTACTAGTCATGGGAAATGAGGGTCAAGGAATTAGTCCCCTCATGGCTGAAAGTGCAGACCAGTTGGTCCACATTAGTATGAAGGGGCAGGCAGAGAGTTTGAATGTTGCCGTTGCGGCCGGTATTTTAATCTTCCATTTAAGCTAATTTTAACTTTTTTTGTTATAATCAAGGAAAGATGTTCATAGAAAAGGAGAAAAGGATGAATCACACTATTATACATGACCGTGCAGGTCTCAATCAATTTTACGCTAAGGTTTATGCCTTTGTTGGTCTGGGAATCGGACTATCTGCTTTGGTATCAGGCCTTATGTTGACGGTCTTTCAGTCTCAGTTGGTTTACTTTTTGATGCAGGGGCGTCTCTGGTTGACCATTGCTACTTTTGCGGAGTTAGCTTTGGTTTTCGTTGCCAGTAGCATGGCTTCAAGAAATAGTCCAGCTGCTCTTCCAGTATTTTTACTTTACTCTGTTTTAAACGGCTTTACCCTTAGTTTTGTGGTGGCTTTCTATACTCCGGGTACAGTTTTATCTGCCTTTGTATCGAGCGCCCTTCTCTTCTTTGTCATGGCGGCAGTTGGTATCTTCACCAAGAAAGATTTGAGTGGGCTTGGTCGAGCAATGATGGCAGCTCTTATCGGTTTACTGATTGCTATGGTAGTTAATATTTTCTTGGCTAGTGGCTTCTTTGATTATATGATTAGCGTGGCCATGGTTTTGGTTTTCTCAGGGTTGATTGCTTGGGATAACCAAAAGATTCGCCTCGCCTATGAACAATCACAAGGTCGTGTAGCGACAGGTTGGGTTGTGTCAATGGCTCTCAGTATCTATCTTGATTTTATCAATCTTTTCCTAAGTATTCTACGTATCTTCGGTCGCAATGACTAAAAGGTCTATGAAATCAGTGTTTTGAGTGACACTGATTTTTTTATATTTTCTCTTTCATTTTCTTAGAAATAGGTGTATAATACTTTTAACTAATTTTTGAGGAGTAGTTTATGAAGAAAAGTTTTATCCACCAACAAGAAGAAATTTCCTTTGTCAAAAACACTTTTACCCAGTATTTGAAAGATAAGTTAGAAGTTGTCGAAGTTCAAGGTCCTATCTTGAGTAGGGTCGGCGACGGGATGCAGGACAACTTATCAGGTGTGGAGAACGCCGTATCGGTCAAGGTTCTTCAAATCCCTGATGCTACTTATGAAGTGGTGCACTCCCTTGCTAAATGGAAACGCCATACCTTGGCTCGTTTTGGTTTCGGTGAAGGTGAAGGTCTTTTCGTCCACATGAAGGCCCTTCGTCCAGACGAAGACTCGTTGGATGCGACCCACTCTGTTTATGTTGACCAGTGGGACTGGGAGAAGGTTATCCCAAATGGTAAGCGTAACATCGCTTATCTAAAAGAAACAGTTGAGAAGATTTACAAGGCTATTCGCCTGACAGAGCTAGCTGTTGAAGCCCGCTATGACATCGAATCTATCTTGCCAAAACAAATCACCTTTATCCACACAGAAGAGTTGGTAGAACGCTACCCAGACTTGACACCAAAAGAGCGTGAAAATGCTATCTGTAAAGAATTTGGAGCAGTCTTCTTGATTGGTATCGGTGGCGAGTTGCCAGATGGTAAACCGCACGATGGACGTGCACCAGACTACGATGACTGGACAAGTGAGTCTGAAAATGGCTACAAGGGTCTAAATGGTGATATTCTTGTTTGGAATGAGTCTTTAGGTGGAGCCTTTGAGTTGTCTTCTATGGGGATTCGTGTAGATGAAGAAACGCTTCGCCGTCAGGTCGCCATCACAGGTGATGAAGACCGTTTAGAATTGGAATGGCACAAGGCTTTGTTGAACGGCCTATTCCCATTGACAATCGGTGGAGGAATTGGACAATCTCGGATGGCCATGTTCCTACTTCGCAAGAAACACATCGGAGAAGTGCAAACAAGTGTTTGGCCTCAAGAAGTCCGCGATACTTACGAAAATATTTTGTAGAGAATCGAACCGCAAGGTTCGGTTTTCTTTCTCTTTTCGCCCATAATTTGGTATAATAAACGGTATGAAAATCGTATCAGGAATCTATGGGGGACGTCCCCTCAAGACACTAGAAGGAAAGACGACAAGACCTACTTCGGATAAGGTTAGGGGAGCCATTTTTAACATGATTGGTCCCTACTTTGAAGGGGGACGAGTCTTGGACCTTTATGCAGGTAGTGGTGGTTTATCTATCGAGGCAGTATCGCGTGGCATGTCCAGCGCTGTTTTGGTGGAACGAGACCGTAAGGCTCAGGCTATCGTAGCTGAAAATATTCAGATGACCAAGGAAGTTGGAAAATTTCAACTCCTCAAGATGGATGCAGAAAGGGCATTGGAACAGGTATCTGGGGAATTCGACCTCATCTTCTTAGACCCTCCTTATGCCAAGGAACAAATCGTAGCAGATATTGAAAAAATGGCTGAGAGAGAGCTTTTTTCTGAAGATGTCATGGTCGTGTGTGAGACGGATAAGGCCGTTGAGCTTCCAGAAGAAATTGCCTGCCTGGGCATCTGGAAGGAAAAAATTTATGGAATCAGTAAGGTGACAGTTTATGTCAGATAAGATTGGCTTATTCACAGGCTCATTTGATCCGATGACAAATGGGCATCTGGATATGATTGAACGGGCTAGCAAACTCTTTGATAAGCTCTATGTCGGTATTTTTTTTAATCCCCACAAACAAGGATTTCTCCCTATCGAAAGTCGTAAACGGGGGTTAGAAAAGGCTTTGGAACATTTGGGGAATGTTGAAGTCGTCTCTTCTCATGATGAATTGGTAGTTGATGTCGCAAAAAGACTGGGGGCTACTTGTCTAGTGCGGGGTTTGAGAAATGCAACGGATTTGCAATATGAAGCCAGTTTTGATTACTACAACCATCAGCTGTCTCCTGATATAGAGACTATTTATTTACATAGCCGGCCTGAACATCTCTATATCAGTTCATCAGGCGTTAGAGAACTTTTGAAGTTTGGTCAGGATATTGCCTGCCATGTTCCCGAGAGTATTTTGGAGGAAATAAGAAATGAAAAAAAAGATTAGATGGCCCTTATATGTCATTGCGGCCTTGATTGTGACCTTCTTGGCATTTGTGGTGCCTTTGCCCTACTATATAGAGGTTCCAGGTGGTTCGGAAGATATTCGCCAAGTCCTCAAAGTAAATGACACAGAAGATAAGGAAGCTGGTGCCTATCAATTCGTTACGGTTGGTGTTCAGCATGCCACTTTAGCCCATATGATTTATGCGTGGTTGACGCCTTTTACAGATATTCGTAGTGCCCAAGAGACTACAGGTGGCTCTTCCGATGTTGAATTTATGCGGATTAATCAATTCTACATGCAAACATCGCAAAATATGGCCAAATATCAAGGGCTAAAAACAGCTGGCAAGGATATTGAACTCAAATATCTTGGGGTTTATGTCTTGACTGTGACGGATAATTCGACCTTTAAAGGGATTCTCAACATTTCTGATACGGTCACAGCAGTCAATGATCAGACCTTTGATAGTTCCAAAGACTTGATTGATTACGTCAGTTCTCAAAAATTAGGAGACTCCGTCAAGGTTACCTATGAAGAGGATGGGCAAACCAAGTCTGCAGAAGGTAAGATTATCACCTTGGAAAATGGCAAAAATGGGATTGGAATCGGCTTGATTGACCGTACGGAAGTGACCAGTGATGTCCCAATTCGCTTTTCAACAGCTGGTATCGGCGGACCAAGTGCTGGTCTCATGTTTAGTCTGGCCATCTATACCCAAATAGCTGACCCTGGTCTTCGTAATGGCCGTATTGTTGCCGGTACAGGTACCATTGACCGCGATGGGAATGTGGGGGATATTGGTGGTATTGATAAGAAGGTTGTAGCTTCGGCTAGGGCAGGTGCTGCTATTTTCTTTGCCCCTGATAACCCTGTTAGCGAAGAAGAACAAAAGGCGCATCCGGACGCGAAAAACAACTATCAAACAGCCCTAGAAGCGGCTAAAACAATCAAGACGGATATGAAAATCGTGCCCGTTAAAACCCTACAAGATGCAATTGATTACTTGAAAAACAATCCCTAATTTTTGAGTGAAGTTTCCAAACTAGCGCGCAAACAGAGAAGATGGTATAATAGTCAAATGGTTCAATTATTATTCACTCTAAGCAGTCACACGCTCTTTATTTATGTGAGTTTTTACCTTCTAAAGGATCTTGTTAGATGGGAAAAGGTTTTAAAAGTGACAGATGAGAATACAAGAAAAGTTCGTTTATTGCTAGCTCTTTTCAGCATTGTCATGGGCTACATCCTGAGTTCTTTCTTTATCAGCCTGTATCAGTTGTGGCAAGAAGCGCTTAGAGGATTATTATAAAATCAAATGTAAAGGAAACGAGTATGGACAAAATTGTGGTTCAAGGTGGCGATAATCGTCTGGTAGGAAGTGTAACCATCGAAGGAGCAAAGAATGCAGTCTTGCCCTTGTTGGCAGCGACTATTCTAGCAAGTGAAGGAAAGACAGTCTTACAGAATGTACCGATCTTGTCGGATGTCTTTATTATGAATCAGGTGGTTGGTGGTTTGAATGCCAAGGTTGACTTTGATGAGGAGGCTCATCTTGTCGAGGTGGATGCTACTGGCGACATCACTGAGGAAGCCCCTTATAAGTATGTCAGCAAGATGCGCGCCTCCATCGTTGTCTTGGGACCAATTCTTGCCCGTGTAGGTCATGCTAAGGTATCCATGCCAGGTGGTTGTACGATTGGTAGCCGTCCTATTGATCTTCATTTGAAAGGTCTGGAAGCTATGGGGGCTAAGATTAGCCAGACAGCTGGTTACATCGAAGCCAAGGCTGATCGCTTACACGATGCCCATATCTATATGGACTTTCCAAGTGTTGGTGCTACGCAGAACTTGATGATGGCTGCAACTCTAGCTGATGGGGTGACAGTGATTGAAAATGCTGCGCGTGAGCCTGAGATTGTGGACCTAGCCATTCTCCTCAATGAAATGGGAGCCAAGGTTAAGGGTGCTGGTACAGAGACCATTACCATTACTGGTGTTGAGAAACTTCATGGTACGACTCACAATGTAGTCCAAGACCGTATCGAAGCAGGAACCTTTATGGTAGCTGCTGCCATGACTGGTGGTGATGTCTTGATTAAAGACGCTGTTTGGGAGCACAACCGTCCCTTGATTGCCAAATTGCTTGAAATGGGAGTGGAAGTGACGGAGGAGACGGAAGGAATTCGCGTTCGCTCTCAACTAGAAAATCTAAAAGCTGTCCATGTGAAAACCTTGCCCCACCCAGGATTTCCAACAGATATGCAGGCTCAATTTACAGCCTTGATGACAGTTGCAAAAGGCGAATCAACCATGGTGGAGACAGTTTTCGAAAATCGTTTCCAACACCTAGAAGAAATGCGTCGTATGGGCTTACACTCGGAGATTATCCGTGATACAGCTCGTATTGTTGGTGGGCAACCTTTGCAGGGAGCGGAAGTTCTTTCTACTGACCTTCGTGCCAGTGCAGCCTTGATTTTGACAGGTTTGGTAGCACAGGGAGAAACTGTAGTTGGTAAATTGGTTCACTTGGATAGAGGCTACTACCGTTTCCATGAGAAATTGGCGCAGTTAGGTGCTAAGATTCAGCGGATTGAGGCAAGTGATGAAGATGAATAAGAAATCAAGCTACGTAGTCAAGCGTTTACTTTTAGTCATCATAGTACTGATTTTAGGCGTTCTAGCCCTAGGAATCGGTTTAATGGTCGGTTATGGAATCTTGGGCAAGGGTCAAGATCCGTGGGCTATCCTGTCTCCAGCAAAATGGCAGGAATTGATTCATAAATTTACAGGAAATTAGGCTGGGAGACCAGCCTTTTTCTAAAGATAAGGAGAAATATGAACAAAAAAACAAGACAGACACTGATTGGTTTGCTAGTGTTATTGCTCTTATCTGCGGGGAGCTACTATATTAAGCAGACTGAACTAGGAAATCAGGCTGCTAAGACAAAAATGAGTCAGAAAAGTCAATCACCAGACGCGCCTGGTCAAGAATTGGCGGAAAGTGTCTTAACAGACGCAGTCAAAAGCCAAATAAAAGGGAGTCTGGAGTGGAACGGGGCTGGTGCTTTTATCGTCAATGGTAATAAAACAAACCTAAATGCCAAGGTTTCAAGTAAGCCCTACGCTGATAATAAGACAAAGACAGTGGGCAAGGAAACAGTGCCAACCGTAGCTAATGCCCTCTTGTCTAAGGCTACTCGCCAGTACAAGAATCGTGAAGAAACCGGGAATGGTTCGACTTCTTGGACTCCACCAGGTTGGCATCAGGTCAAGAATCTAAAGGGCTCTTATACCCATGCAGTCGATAGAGGTCACTTGTTAGGCTATGCCTTAATCGGTGGTTTGGATGGTTTTGATGCCTCGACAAGCAATCCTAAAAACATTGCTGTTCAGACAGCCTGGGCAAATCAGGCGCAGGCCGAGGATTCGACTGGTCAAAACTACTATGAAAGTAAGGTGCGTAAAGCCTTGGATAAAAACAAGCGTGTCCGTTACCGTGTAACCCTTTACTACGCTTCAAACGAGGATTTAGTTCCTTCAGCTTCACAGATTGAAGCCAAGTCTTCGGATGGAGAATTGGAATTCAATGTTCTAGTTCCCAATGTTCAAAAGGGACTTCAACTGGATTACCGAACTGGAGAAGTAACTGTAACTCAGTAAAATATGAAATAAACTCCTATGTCACTTATGGATGTAGGGGTTCTTTTTACTAGTTTAAGCAGTGCTAGAATAGGTACTAAGAAAAAAATAATATGTACTGGATTAAATTTTGTGATATAATAAAGGATAAGATACTATTTTAGGAGAAGAACTATGGAAGACCCAAGTAGTCAGAATTTGTTGCTACAATTTGTTTTATTGTTTATCTTGACGGTATTAAATGCCTTTTTCTCAGCCACAGAAATGGCCATGGTTTCTCTTAATCGTGCGCGGGTTGAACAAAAGGCAGAAGAAGGAGATAGACGCTATATCCGTCTGCTGAAGGTGCTAGAAAATCCTAACCACTTTTTATCAACCATTCAAGTAGGGATTACTCTGATTACGATCTTATCAGGGGCGAGTTTAGCTGATACTCTAGGACGTGTGATTGCCTCTTGGCTTGGGAATGGCGAAACAGCACAAGCTGTGGCAACTTTTCTATCCTTGGCATTTTTGACCTATATTTCCATCGTTTTTGGGGAATTGTATCCTAAGAGAATCGCTCTTAATCTAAAGGATGCCTTGGCGATTCGTACAGCGCCGGTTATCATTGGGCTTGGGAAACTAGTTAGTCCCTTTGTTTGGCTCTTAGCTGCTTCGACCAATTTCTTGAGCCATTTGACTCCTATGTCATTCGATGATGCGGATGAAAAGATGACCCGTGATGAAATTGCCTATATGCTGACAAATAGTGAAGAAACGTTGGATGCTGATGAGATTGAGATGCTACAAGGTGTCTTTTCGCTCGATGAACTGATGGCCAGAGAAGTCATGGTTCCTCGAACGGATGCCTTTATGGTGGATATTCAGGATGATAGTCAAACCATTATCCAAAGTATTTTAAAACAAAATTATTCTCGTATCCCGGTTTATGATGGGGATAAGGACAATGTGATTGGAATTATTCATACCAAGAGTCTTCTTAAGGCAGGATTTGTGGATGGTTTTGATAATATTGTATGGAAGAAAATTTTACAAGATCCACTTTTTGTTCCTGAAACTATTTTTGTGGATGACTTGCTAAAAGAGTTGCGCAATACCCAAAGACAAATGGCAATCTTGCTGGATGAATACGGTGGGATGGCTGGTTTGGTGACCTTGGAAGACCTCTTAGAGGAAATTGTTGGTGAAATTGATGATGAAACGGACAAAGCGGCAATAGATGTTCATCAGATTGGCGAGGATACCTACATTGTTCAGGGAACTATGACCCTCAATGATTTCAATAATTACTTTGATGTTGAACTGGAAAGTGATGACGTTGATACCATCGCTGGTTATTATTTGACAGGAGTTGGGACCATTCCAACGACTGAGAAACTCAGTTATGAATTAGTCAGCCAAAACAAACAGCTTATCTTAACCAATGATAAAGTGAAAAATGGACGTGTTACCAAGGTAAAAGTCCAGATTACAGAAGTCGAAATAGAAGAAGAAACAGAGTAAACTAGAGGCTTTTGTCACCAGGCGTGACGAAGCTTTTTTCAGTTGATTTCATGAGGGAATTATGTCATGGGAAGAACTTTGCCCCAAAATTTTTGTAAGTTATCCGTATTTATCCGAAGAAAAAAATAAAAAAGCCCTATTTTGCGGGCTTTTTATCTTGATAAATTCCGATAAATTCGGTATTGAAAGGCGGTAGACGGATTTGAACCGACGATCAAGCTTTTGCAGAGCCGTGCCTTACCACTTGGCTATACCGCCTTAACGTTTATTATTATACCTTGAAAATCATTCTCAGTCAATAGTTTTTTTAGATTTTTTGTATGAATAAGCCTAAATATTCTGAAAATTCGTTTATTTTTCTTGAAACATCTTAAAATCTATGGTATAATCGATAATAACCTATACTTTATTACGAGGAGTGAAGAAATGAAAAAAAGTCAAGTGCTTGCTGTAGCAGGAGCTACCTTATTAGCGTCAGGAGTTCTAGCTGCGTGTTCAAACACTAGTTCAAGTAATGCTAAACTAGCAAAAGATTACCAATATGTTTATCAAACAGATCCAGAAACTTTGGATTATATTGTCAGTAATATCGATTCAACATCATTCATCACAACAAATGCTGTAGATGGTTTGTTGGCTAACGATAAATATGGTAATCTGGTTCCTTCTATCGCTGAATCATGGACAGTTTCAAAAGATGGTTTGACTTATACCTATAAAATCCGTAAGGATGCTAAATGGGTAACTGCAGAAGGAGAGGAATACGCTCCTGTCACTGCTAAAGACTTTGTCACTGGTTTGAAACATGCGGTAGATGGAAAATCAAAAGGACTTTCAATCGTTAGCTCTTCTATTAAAGGATTAGAAGCCTATATCAAGGGTGAAACAAGCGATTTTTCAACCGTTGGAGTAAAAGCACTTGATGACCAAACACTAGAGTATACCTTGAACCAGCCAGAAACTTTCTGGAATGACAAGACAACTAGTGGTGTTTTGATGCCAGTTAATGAAGAATTCTTAGCTTCAAAAGGGGAAGGTTTTGGTTCTCCAACAGATGCTAACTCTATTCTTTATAATGGTCCATTTGTCTTGAAGGCTGTAACTCCTAAATCATCTATCGAGATGGCTAAAAATGACGCTTACTGGGACAAAGAAAATGTAAAAATTGAGAATGTTAAGTTCACTTTCTGGGACGGTAAGGATCAAGATGTAATTGCCAAAGGTTTTTCTGATGGTCAATATAGCAAGGCTCGTATCTTCCCTACAAGTTCTACATATGAAAAATATGCAGCTGACTTCAAAGATAACATTTACTTTAATGAACCAGGTGCGGGTGTTGCAACTGTCAGCTTGAACTATGGCCGTACAACTTATAACCACACTGCCAAAACAAGTGATGCCCAAAAGACATCTACTCAAAAAGCTTTGCTAAATAAGGAGTTCCGTCAAGCCTTGAACTTTGCGGTAGATCGCAGTTCTTATTCAGCTCAAACAAATGGTACTGATGGAGCTGCAGTAGCCATCCGTAATACGTTTGCACCATATAATCTTCAAGTTGGTAAGAAAACATTTGGTGAATTGGTACAAGATAGCTTGGCTAAGACAAATTCTTCTACTTGGTCAAACGTATCTCTAGCAGATTCTCAAAATGGACTTTACAATGAAGAAAAAGCGAAAGAAGTCTTTGCTAAAGCTAAATCAAGCCTACAAGCTGAAGGTGTTGAATTCCCAATCCACTTGGATGCCTTGGTTATCCAAGAATCAACAGCGGTTGTAAACCGTGTTCAATCATTGAAACAATCAATTGAAAAAGTATTGGGTTCAGATAATGTTGTTGTAGACTTGCAACAAATGACTCAAGCAGAAGCTTTACCAATTTCATTTAGTGCTCCAACAGCTAAAGAGCAAGATTGGGATATCCACACCTTGCTAGGATGGAACCCTGACTATCAAGATCCTTCTACTTTCTTGGATCAGTTTGTCATCAAGGGAGGAAACACTCGCCTTTACCTTGGTATTGACCAAAACACTGATGCATCAGTAGTAAGCAAACTTGCTTTAGCTGACTATGGAAAATTACTTGATGATGCAAACAGCGAAAACCAAGATGTTCAAAAACGTTATGAAAAATACGCGGTAGCACAAGCTTGGTTGACTGACAATGCTTTGACAATTCCAGTAATGGCTTCTCCTAAAGAAACAGCCGTTTCATATGTTTCAAAAGTTCTACCATTTAGCTCATCATATTCTGAATCTGGTCTTAAAGGTGAAAATTCAGGATACTTGAAGTACACTGAAGTTGGTGAAAAAGCAATCACCAAAGAAGAGTATGAAAAAGCTCGTGAAAAATGGTTGAAAGAAAAAGCTGAATCAAATGAGAAAGCTCAAAAAGAATTGGCAAGTCATGTGAAGTAAATAATTTCTAATAGAACTTTCTCTCCATGAGGAGAAGGTTCTTTTGGGATTTTTAAAGGAAATAATATGAAAAAATATATTTTTATGCGTGTTTTGCGGTCATTGGTTTCGATTTTCTTAGTAACGACTTTGACCTACACGATTATCTATACCTTGGTTCCTCGAAAATTGATTTTCAAGCAGGACCCTAACTATAATAAAATTGCGACAACGGCTGATAAACGTGATAACTATGAAAATACTGTGTTTGAGCGTATGGGCTACATTGAGTATTACGATACTAAGGAGTTGCAAGAAAAGGCAAGTAGCATGGATTCTTCTGTAACAGTAGAGGCAAATGCGACCAATAAAGCTATTTATGAAAAGTACATCAATCAATTAGGTCATGGTTGGACTTTGGGAGAATTTACTGAAAGTGGTCAATTTTATGCTACTCGTGAAATTCCAATTTTTGAACGTGTTTTTCACTTCTATGCTAACTTGATTGACATTGACCATACAAATAAAATTCAAGACCCTGAAAATCCAGACTTGAAACGCTACCTTCGTTTCGAAAATGATCCAGCTATCGGATGGTCATTGGTCGGTTCGGGTACTAAACATAAATATCTCTTGTACTTCAACAGTCAGTTCCCATTTGTGCATCAAAATTTTGTGAATATCAATTTAGGTGACTCTTATCCAACCTATGCTAATACACCAGTTCTTCAGGTTATTACTCAAGGTCAAGGACAAACCAAAACTGCCCAAGTTCAGTTCCCAACAGGTAAGAAAACGTCTTCTGTAAATATTTACTCAAGAACCTACAAGTCACCTAGCCAGGCTGATTCTCGTGAAGTAGCTAGCTATGGGAAAGATGATCCTTATACAGCGACTGAAAGTAATTACCAATATCCATCTATGATTGTCAGCTCTGCTATTGCTGGTTTGATTGGTTTGGTGATTTCTTATGCGATTGCCGTGCCACTTGGTTCAGCCATGGCTCGTTTCAAGAACACTTGGATCGATAGCTTCTCAACAGGGGCTTTGACCTTCTTGATGGCACTTCCAACAATCGCCCTTGTTTATATTGTTCGATTGATTGGTTCCTCAATTGGTTTACCAGATTCATTCCCTATCTTAGGGGCTGGAGATTGGCGTTCTTATGTTTTACCAGCAGTCATCCTTGGTTTGTTGGGTGCTCCTGGTACAGCCATTTGGATTCGTCGTTACATGATTGACTTGCAATCTCAAGACTTTGTTCGTTTCGCTCGTGCAAAAGGTTTGTCTGAAAAAGAAATTTCAAACAAACACATCTTTAAAAATGCCATGGTTCCGCTGGTTTCAGGAATTCCTGGTGCTGTTATCGGGGTTATCGGTGGTGCAACCCTTACTGAAACAGTCTTCGCCTTCCCAGGTATGGGTAAAATGTTGATTGACTCTGTAAAAGCATCTAATAACTCTATGGTCGTAGGTCTTGTCTTCATCTTTACATGTATTTCTATCTTCTCACTTCTTTTGGGAGATATTTGGATGACGATTATTGACCCACGTATTAAATTGACTGAGAAAGGAGGCAAATAATGTCTACAATCGATAAAGAAAAATTTCAGTTTGTAAAACGTGACGATTTTGCCTCTGAAACTATTGATGCGCCAGCATATTCTTACTGGAAGTCAGTGTTTAGACAATTTATGAAGAAAAAATCAACTGTAGTTATGTTGGGAATCTTGGTAGCTATCATTTTGATGAGTTTCATCTACCCAATGTTTTCTAAGTTTGATTTCAATGATGTCAGCAAGGTAAACGACTTTAGTGCTCGTTATATCAAGCCAAATGCTGAGCATTGGTTCGGTACAGACAGTAACGGTAAATCGCTCTTTGACGGTGTCTGGTTCGGAGCTCGTAACTCTATCCTCATTTCTGTGATTGCGACAGTGATTAACTTGGTTATCGGTGTTTTTGTCGGTGGTATTTGGGGAATTTCAAAATCAGTTGACCGCGTGATGATGGAAGTTTATAATGTCATCTCAAACATCCCATCTCTTTTGATTGTCATTGTCTTGACTTACTCAATCGGAGCTGGATTCTGGAATTTGATTTTTGCCATGAGTGTAACAACATGGATTGGAATTGCCTTCATGATCCGTGTGCAAATCTTGCGTTATCGTGATTTGGAATACAACTTGGCGTCACGTACTTTGGGAACACCAACCTTGAAGATTGTTGCCAAAAACATTATGCCACAATTGGTATCTGTTATTGTGACAACGATGACTCAAATGCTTCCAAGCTTTATCTCATACGAAGCCTTCTTGTCTTTCTTCGGTCTTGGATTGCCGATTACAGTGCCAAGTTTGGGTCGTTTGATTTCGGATTATTCACAAAACGTAACAACCAATGCTTACTTGTTCTGGATTCCATTGACAACCCTTGTTTTGGTATCCTTGTCCCTTTTCGTAGTTGGTCAAAACTTAGCGGATGCTAGTGATCCACGTACACATAGATAGGAGTAGAAATGACAAAAGAAAAAAATGTAATTTTGACTGCTCGCGATATTGTCGTGGAATTTGACGTTCGTGACAAAGTATTGACAGCCATTCGCGGCGTTTCTCTTGAACTAGTTGAAGGAGAAGTATTAGCCTTGGTAGGTGAGTCAGGATCAGGAAAATCTGTTTTGACAAAGACTTTCACAGGTATGCTTGAAGAAAATGGTCGCATTGCCCAAGGTAGCATTGACTACCGTGGTCAGGATTTGACAAATCTATCTTCTCACAAGGATTGGGAACAAATTCGTGGGGCTAAGATTGCGACTATCTTCCAGGACCCAATGACTAGTTTGGACCCAATTAAAACAATTGGTAGTCAGATTACAGAAGTTATTGTAAAACACCAAGGAAAAACAGCTAAAGAAGCAAAAGAATTGGCCATTGACTACATGAATAAGGTTGGGATTCCAGACGCAGATAGACGTTTTGATGAATACCCATTCCAATATTCTGGAGGAATGCGTCAACGTATCGTTATTGCGATTGCCCTTGCCTGCCGACCTGATGTCTTGATCTGTGATGAGCCAACGACTGCCTTGGATGTAACTATTCAAGCTCAGATTATTGATTTGCTAAAATCTTTACAAAACGAGTACCATTTCACAACAATCTTTATCACTCACGACCTTGGTGTGGTGGCAAGTATTGCGGATAAGGTAGCGGTTATGTATGCAGGAGAAATCGTTGAGTATGGAACTGTTGAGGAAGTCTTCTATGACCCTCGCCATCCATATACATGGAGTCTCTTGTCTAGCTTGCCTCAGCTTGCTGATGATAAAGGGGATCTTTACTCAATCCCAGGAACACCTCCGTCACTTTATACTGACCTGAAAGGGGATGCCTTTGCCTTGCGTTCTGACTATGCAATGCAGATTGACTTCGAACAAAAAGCTCCTCAATTCTCAGTATCAGAGACACATTGGGCTAAAACTTGGCTCCTTCATGAGGATGCTCCAAAAGTAGAAAAACCAGCTGTGATTGCAAATCTCCACGATAAGATCCGTGAAAAAATGGGATTTGCCCATCTGGAAGACTAGGAGGAAGGAAATGTCTGAAAAATTAGTAGAAATCAAAGATTTAGAAATTTCCTTCGGTGAAGGAAGTAAGAAGTTTGTCGCAGTTAAAAATGCTAACTTCTTTATCAACAAGGGAGAAACTTTCTCGCTTGTAGGTGAGTCAGGTAGTGGGAAAACAACTATTGGTCGTGCTATCATCGGTCTTAATGATACAAGTAATGGAGATATCATTTTTGAAGGTCAAAAGATTAATGGAAAGAAATCGCGTGAACAAGCTGCGGAATTGATTCGTCGTATCCAGATGATTTTCCAAGACCCTGCGGCAAGTTTGAATGAACGTGCGACTGTTGATTATATTATTTCTGAAGGTCTTTACAATCATCATCTGTTCAAGGATGAAGAAGAACGTAAAGAGAAAGTTAAAAATATTATCCGTGAAGTGGGTCTTCTTGCTGAGCACTTGACTCGTTACCCTCATGAATTCTCAGGCGGTCAACGTCAACGTATCGGTATTGCCCGTGCCTTGGTCATGCAACCAGACTTTGTTATTGCGGATGAGCCAATTTCAGCCTTGGACGTTTCTGTGCGTGCCCAAGTCTTGAACTTGCTCAAAAAATTCCAAAAAGAACTTGGTTTGACCTATCTCTTCATCGCCCATGACTTGTCGGTCGTTCGCTTTATTTCAGATCGTATCGCAGTTATTTACAAGGGTGTTATTGTAGAGGTTGCAGAAACAGAAGAATTGTTTAACAATCCAATTCACCCATATACTCAAGCCTTACTTTCAGCGGTACCAATTCCAGATCCAATCTTGGAACGCAAGAAGGTCTTGAAGGTTTACGATCCAAGTCAACACGACTATGAGACTGATAAGCCATCCATGGTAGAAATCCGTCCAGGTCACTATGTTTGGGCGAACCAAGCCGAATTGGCGCGTTACCAACAAGGACTAAACTAATAATGGTTTTATAATTTCCATGTCAACTTTTATGGAAATTATAAACCTTTTTTGTTGGACTGATTTGAAAAACTTTGAAAGCGTTCTGAAAGAATTTTCGAAAGAAATAGAATTCTTAGAAAATCATTGAATTATAGTGAGATGAAATAAAATCTGAACAACTTTATTAGGAAAGTCAAATTCATTTCTAGAAAAGTTTTAGAAGTCGCGGCGTATTACTCTAGTTTCAATCTACTATAGTCTAATACTCTTAGAAAATCTCTTCAAACCACGTCAGCTCTATCTGCGGCTAGATTCCTAGTTTGCTTTTTGATTTTCATTGAGTATAATATCTACAATGTAAAAAACTCTAGCTATCAGTTCATTGATAGTTAGAGTTTTTTCTATTCATATGATTTAAGGAGATTAAATAAGGCTTCTACTTCTGATGACGGTGTAGCTGATTTAAGGTAGGCGTAATAAACTGTAAAAGTTATCTTATCCTTCGGTATAAGCGGAATTTTTATTAAATCATCATCTTCATCAGAAAGTGCGATATCAGCCAGTAAACTAAGGCCAATCCCTTTCTTTAAAAGTTCTTTAAGGATGGCAATGTCATCAGTCTTAAAGAATATTTCTGCCTTGTTTTGATACTTTTGATTAAGCATTTCAAAAGCTTTCAGGTGAACAAAGTGTTCATCTAAGAGTATAAAGGATTGATCTGCTAATTCTTCAAAAGCGAGGGAAGGAGCAGTGGCAAAAGGATGGTTCTTAGATAAAACGACATACAGTTCTTTATGAAATAGCTCGTGTGTCTCTATTGAAGGATAGTTGAGAGGTTCAATCAAACCGAGTAGGCTTGCATTAAGGTCTCCCTTAAGGAGAAGGTTTAATAACTCTACGGAGCCACCGCGGATAGGGCGTATCTTTTTTAAAAAATCGAATTTATCTTTTTCGTTTAAGGCAGCAAAGAGATATTGAATGATAATAGGAGGGAATCCTACAGTAGAGTATTGTGCCAAGGAGCGATTAATTTCTTTGCGAGTAGAAATGACCTCAGGTAAAATCAGTTCTGTATGCTTTAGAAGGATTTGTCCTTGAGGAGTTAGCTTGAAGGAACGATGCGAGGGGTCATGGTAAATCAATTTGCAGTTAAAGGATTCCTCTAAGCGCTTGATAGCATAAGAAATAGATGGTTGGCTGACTTTATGTTGTTTTGCTACTTCCGTATAGGATTGAAGTTGGCAGAGGTCATAAAAATATTGTAGATCTTTTAAATTCATATGGGCTCACTTTCATTAGTTGGAGAAGGAAAATAAGTGGAAAACAGCAGATAAATAATTTTTATCCGTATCCTATAATTTGACTATACGAGTATTCACCAGTTAAAATGTAAGTGAGTCAGGGATCTCAAAGATTATCTAAGATACTCTCGAAAATGACCAACATCTTTTCTCGTTTATCAATAGGGAGCTGTTTAATCTTCATGTTGATTCTTTTGAGTGAAAGATTGTCACTCTTATCAGAGGTTGATTCAAGGCTATCAAAATTGAAAAATTCCTCTGGGGTCATTTCTAGTGCGTCAATCACTTTTTCAAGACTGTGAATGGTCAGATTCACATTTTGGTTTTCAAGTTGATTGATATACTTAAGCCCGAGTCCTGCTTGTTCCGAAAGTTCTTCCTGGCTCATTTTATTCTGTGTTCGAAAATATTTCACTTTTTGGGAAATATATTGTTGTAAATAGTTTTTAGTTGTCATATAAATAGAATACAAGTTTTATATGACAAAAAAACACCTTAAAAAATACAAAGTACTACATAACAAACTTATATGATATTTATTTTAATGAGGATTGTCAATTTGTATGATTGGTTTCTTTTACTCGAAACTTTTAGTAAAGAGAGATCATCGAGAGTTTGATGAGTTCAGAAATTTATAAAATATAACAACTTAAAGTATTATCAATAATAGTGTTTTAAGTATAAAAGAGCCTATTAGAAATTGTTTTCGTAGGCTCATTATAACATATGCGTATACAATTGTATTATTTAAACAACAACGTTTCATGAACAATTCGTTTCATGTGGTATAATATAAATAAAAAGGAGGTTGCACTATGACTGCACATGATATTTTAAACAATCCTTTCCTCAATAAAGGTACTGCCTTTACCTTAGAGGAGCGAAAGGAACTAGGCCTTATTGGTTTACTGCCACCGTATGTTCAAACGATTGAAGAACAAGCGGCGCAAACTTATGCACAAATGCAAACAAAAGCCAATGATCTGGAAAAACGTCTTTTCCTAATGGAAATTTTTAATACCAACAGGACTCTTTTTTATTACCTCTTTTCTCAACATTTGGAAGAATTCAATCCAATTGTATATGATCCAACCATTGCAGATACCATTGAAGGCTATAGTGATCTTTTTGTAGATCCCCAATATGCGGGATATCTTGATATCAATCATCCTGAAAATATTGAAGCCACTTTGAAAAACGCTGCCGGGGGTCGCGAGATTCGTCTCATTGTTGTAACAGATGCAGAAGGAATCCTTGGAATTGGCGACTGGGGAACAAATGGTGTCGATATTTCTGTTGGGAAATTGATGGTCTATACGGCTGCTGCTGGAATCGATCCTTCAATGGTCCTTCCTTTAGTCATTGATGCAGGGACTAACCGTGAAGAACTTCGTAACAATCCTAATTACTTAGGAAATCGTCACGAACGGGTCCGCGGAGATCGTTACTACGACTTCATTGACCAATTTGTTCAAACAGCAGAACGTCTCTTTCCTAAACTTTACCTTCACTGGGAAGATTTTGGTCGCTTGAATGCTGCCAATATTCTTGAAAAATACCGGAAACAAATTCCGACCTTTAATGATGATATTCAAGGTACGGGAATCGTTACCTTGGGTGGTATCTTTGGTTCGCTGGATATTAGTGGTGAAAAATTAACAGATCAAGTTTATCTCTGCTATGGTGGTGGTACTGCGGGTGCAGGAATTGCCTCTCGTGTTCTTCGTGAAATGGTAAGTGAAGGTCTTTCTGAAGAAGAAGCCTATAAACGTTTCTTTATGGTTGATAAACAAGGTCTTCTCTTTGATGACATGGATGACTTGACACCAGAGCAAAAACCATTTGCTAAGAAACGTGCTGACTTTAGTAACGCAGATAAGTTGACTGACCTGCTTGAAGTAGTGAAGACTGTGAAGCCAACCATTCTTGTAGGAACTTCAACTCAGCCTAATACCTTCACTAAAGAAATAGTAGAAGCTATGTGTGAAAACACAGAACGTCCAATGATCTTCCCTTTGTCAAACCCAACTAAATTGGCAGAAGCTAGTGCCAAAGATTTGATTGAATGGTCAGATGGCAAAGCTTTTGTCGCAACAGGAATTCCTGCTGATACGGTTTCTTATAAAGGTGTAGACTATGTGATTGGTCAAGCAAATAATGCCCTGATTTACCCAGGTCTTGGTCTAGGTATGCTGGCTTCTGAAGCAAGTCTTTTGACTGATGAAATGATTGGAGCAGCGGCGCATTCATTGAGTGGTATTGTCAATCCAGACCAACCAGGAGCTCCTGTCTTGCCACCATTCAAGTATGTAGCAGATGTTTCTATTAAAGTAGCAGAAGCAGTCGCTAAAAAAGCACAAGAGCAAGGTCTTGCACGCGCTAAGGAAACAGATATGGCCAAAGCAGTTCGTGATTTGAAGTGGTATCCAGAGTATAAATAATTCATTTCTGCTGCTATCCTTCTATAGTGGCAGATTTGTATGGCCTGTGGACTTAAGTAATTTAGAAAGGACACCTATGTCACTCTTTTTAACCTCGATTACGAGTATCATTCCGATTATTGCTATTATTGTTTTGGGGTATATTCTTCAGGTGAGGGGATGGTTTGGAGATAGTTTTGGATCCAATCTATCTCGTTTGATCATGAATGTAGCCTTGCCAGCGTCAATCTTTGTGTCGGTGATGAAATACCTAACGCTAGATAAACTAATCAGTCTTTCTGGAGGACTCTTTTATACTTTTGTAGCATTTAAATTGGGCTATATCGTAGCTTATATTGCGGTTAGGCTTTTCAAGGTTCGTCCAGGACGGCGAGGAACCATGATTAATACCTTTGTGAATGCCAATACTATTTTTATCGGTTTACCATTAAACGTTGCTCTTTTTGGTAATCAGGCTCTTCCATATTTCTTGATTTACTATATCACTAACACGATTTCTACCTGGACATTAGGCGTGTATGTGATAACGAGCGATAGTAAATCGGGTCAAAGTAAGAAGAAAACTAAATTTGACTGGAAGAAATTGCTTCCAGCTCCGCTTGTAGGTTTTCTTGTCGCTCTACTATTTTTGATTCTCCGAATCTCCATTCCAGATTTCGCAACAAATACCTTAACTTATGTTGGAAATATCGTCACTCCCTTATCTCTGATTTATATTGGTATCGTTCTTGCAAAGGCAGGCTTGAATACTATTACTTTTGATAAAGATACAATTGTCACTTTAGTTGGACGCTTTATCCTAGCTCCTCTGATTATGTTTCTTGTATTGAAGTTCTCTGCACCAGATATGGCGACAGTAGAATTTAAGACCTTTATGATTCAGTCCGCTACACCAGCTCTAGCTGTTCTCCCAATCCTTGCTAATCAGGGAAAAGGAGATGTGGAATTCTCTACGAACGTGGTGACTCTAAGTACGGTTCTATTTATCGTTGTTATTCCAATATTACAAACTTTATTAGGATAAGAGGAAGAGCTTGTGAGAACAATTTTGAATTGCGTGAAAAAATGGCAGACACTCATCAAGATTACCTTATTTTTATCTATTGTTAGTCTCGTTATTGTAGAGATAATCAGACTTTTTAAGACAATTTCGGTTGATAAGATTGGAGCAATCTTGGGGGAACTCTCTCCAATAAAAGTCATTAGTTTAGCTTTGCTCGGTTCTATGGCTGTTGCGCCAATGATGCTCTATGATAGAATCCTAAATAAAGAACTTAATCAGAAACAAAAATTATCTTACTTACTAGAAACAAGTTGGACTATAAATAGCTTGAATAATATGATTGGCTTTGCCGGTTTGGTGGATGTTGGTTTACGCTATTCTTTCTATGGAGATGAAGAACGCTCTGAAAAAAGTATGCAAGGAATTTCTCGTGTCATCCCTTATTTTATGAGTGGTTTCTCACTGTTTGCACTGATAAGTTTAATTTTCACAATTATATTTCCTATTTCAATGGGGATTAAACAATATTGGCCAGCTCTTTTGGGAGCTTGTCTCTATCTTCCAATTATTTTATTTGTTTCAAATAGAAAAAAATGGGTCTATTTTGGTCAATTGAGTGGAAGGACAATTTTATCATTAGTGTTAACTTCTGCCCTTGATTGGGCTAGTGTATTAAGTTTTTTCCTTTTGGTTGGGTATGTTTTAGGCTACAATTTACCAATTTATGATGTAATCCCCCTCTTTATGATTGCTATTACAATTGGCATTATATCGATGATTCCTGGTAGCCTAGGTAGTTTCGATTTAATTATGGTATCTGGTTTAGTTGGCCTTGGTATTGATAAAGATCAGGCGCTAAGTTGGTTACTAGTATTTCGTTTATTCTATTATATTCTTCCTTTCTGTTTAGGGGTTGTTTTATTCTTAAAAAATATGGGTGGTCGACTTAATGAGAAATATTTGGGAATTCCTCAAAAGGTTATTGGATCACTATCCACTATAGTATTGGTTTGGGGGTTGAGACTTTTTGCTTTCTTCCTCGTGGTGTCAGCTATAGTTCCTCAAGAATTAGGACATCTTCCTTTGTTTAAAGAACTTTCACCTAGCACTGGACAGTTTGTTTTTCAACTTCCTAGTATCATTCTCGGCGTACACTTCTTCCTTCTTGCAAGACTAGTTAAACGACGTTTAAAATTTACATTACCATTCGCTACTGTACTAGGTCTAGTAAGCCTTGTTTATTTGAATATTGGTAGTCTTTCATTCGCAAGTAGTTTTTTTCTAATCATTATTTTGTCTATCATATGGTGGATTAGAAATACATTTGTTCGTAGTCATTATATTTATGCTTGGGAAGATTGTTGTAAGGATATATCGTATATTGGTGGAAGTTTCTTCTTGGCCCTTGTTTTGTTAGGACATTTGAACCCTCATCATGTATTTGAAGTTAAACATCTTCCTCATTTGATTACACACTGGATTCATCTTTTTGGCTCGTCTCTGATATTGGTGATTTCGTATGTTTTGGTACTCCGTGAGAGCAGTCAAACCAAAGAGAATTTTGGAGAAGTTTTCGATAAGCAACGTTATCAAGACTTTATTGCAACAATACCAAATATAAATTTAGATGCTACCCTGGCTTATTTAGATGACAAATACCTTTATTGGTACCAAGAGGATGGTCAAGACAAGGTTGTTTTCCAATTTGCAATTGAAAATAATAAATGTGTCGTTATGTCGGATCCACTGGCACAGTCAGGATACTTAGAAAAAGGCTTATCTAAGTTTTTAGAGGCTGCGGAGTACATAAATGTCTCTGTTATTTTTTACGAAATTAATCAAGAAACCACCCTATTACTTCATGAATATGGGTACGACTTTATGAAATTTGGGGAGACTGCTCAGGTATTACTGGATAGGTTTACAACCGAAGGAAAACAAGGAAAGAAATTTAGAACAGTTGTTAATCGATTAGAAAGCAAGGGGTATCAATTCCAAGTATTACAACCACCTTTTGATAAGAAGTTGCTTAACACCCTTACAGAAATATCGGATAATTGGCTAGATGGTCGCCAAGAAAAAGGGTTTTCACTTGGATTTTTTGATGAGAAGTACATTCAATTAGCACCAATAGCCCTTGTAAGGGATAAGGAAGATAAGGTTCAGGCTTTTGTTACCTTTTTAGCTTGTAATGGTCCTGAAGAAGCTAGCATCGATTTGATGCGCTACCACTTAAGGACAGCACCCAATGGTATTATGGATTATCTCTTTGTGAAATTATTACTTCATTTTAAAGAAGAAGGAGTTCGTTTATTTGAATTAGGCATGGCGCCGTTGTCAAATGTAGGAACTGAGAAACATAGCTTTCTACAAGAAAAAGTAGCCTATCTCATCTATGCCTTCACTAATCGATTCTATTCATTTAGTGGTCTTAGACAGTATAAACAAAAGTTTAATCCTATTTGGACACCTAGATATGTTGCCTATCCTCGGGATACTTGGCTTATTTTGGATATGTTAGCAATCTACAGAGTTGATAATCGAAAAGTAAAGAGATTGTCGTATTGACTATTGGTTTTAAACAGTATAAAATAACTGTCGATTTTTTGTCCGACTGCCAAGAGTCAGTTTAATACTATACTAAAATCAAAACGCATTATATAATAGTGATATAAAATCAACCAAAGAAGAAATACAAGCCATCAAAACACTTTTAAAAGACTCTAATACAGCTAAATATCATAAAAGTCTTCAAATCGTTCTATTTTGTCTAATGGGCAAATCTTTGAAATTATCCTAAAAGAATTGAAAGAATCATGAAAGAATTGAAAGAATCATGAAAGAATTGAAAGAATCATGAAAGAATTGAAAGAATTATGAAAGAATTTTCGAAAAATTTTAAAATATTCTGAAATATTCTTGACAGCTGATAAAAAAGGTGGTAAGATAGGAAACATCAAAAAAGAAAGCAGAAAAGAAATGAATAAGAAACAAGCTGTAACGATGAATCAAAACTTTTACTTTAGCTACTTTAGATAGTGTTTGTAGACATGTCACCATGGATGCAAACAGTTCAAGCAATTTGTTTGTATCTATGTGGCTAAGATTTTTGATTGTGGTCCATATAGATGAATATCTAAATGGACTAGCTAAGTTGTAACTTGTTAGATTATTTCAAGCATCCGTTTAGGTATTATCTAGGCGGTTTTTTGTTTTATACTCTTCGAAAATCTCTTCAAACCACGTCAACGTCGCCTTGCCGTACTCAAGTACAGCCTGCGGCTAGTTTCCTAGTTTGCTCTTTGGTTTTCATTGAGTATTATCTTTTCTGAGAAGGAGTTTCATTATGAAAGTTGTTCGAAAATTACTAGCACCTCTCTTGGTAGTGGGGATTCTCTTGATCTCTCTGATCAGTTTGCATCAGTTGAAGGCAGATAAGAAAAAAGATGTTTTTCGTATCGGTATTTCGCAGTTTATTACTCATCAATCTTTGGATGCTACTAGAGAAGGTTTTGTGGATGAGTTGGCCAAGCAAGGCTATGTTGAGGGGAAAAATATTGAGATTGATTTGCAAAATGCACAGGGTGAGCAAAGAAATCTAAAAACCATTTCCCAGCAACTAGCAGAATCTAGTGATGTCGTTCTAGCCATCGCAACGCCTTCTGCTCAGAGCTTGGCTAATACAACGCAAACGACACCTGTTATCTTTTCAGCGGTAACAGATCCTGTCAGTGCCAAGTTGGTTGAGTCAAGAGAGCATCCTGGGGGCAATGTAACTGGGACAAGCGATCAGTCATCAGATGCCATTTCAACCCAAATCAATTTGATAAAGAAAGTGTTGCCAAAAGCTAAAACGATTGGAATTCTCTATACTCAGAGCGAGCCAAACTCAGTTGTCCAAAAGGATGAAGCTAAGCGCCTTCTGGAAGAAAAAGGCTTTAGTGTTGTTGAAAAAACAATCTTGGACAGTAACAACGTCAAGGCTGCTGCAGAAAGCTTGATGGCAGAGGTAGATATGGTTTTTGTACCAACGGATAATATCATTTCATCAACCATGGAAACAGTCAAGCAGGTTTCTATTAAACACAAGGTTCCAGTATTTGGTGGTTCAACAGAAATGATTGCGGTTGGTGGCTTGTATAACTACGGAACCAATTATGAAGAATTGGGACGTCAGACAGCAAGAATGCTGGTTCGTGTCTTAAAAGGTGAGAAGCCAGAAAATATAGCAGTTGAGTTGCCTGAAAAGCTGGAATTGCATACCAATCAAGAAATGGCAGATGCACTAGGAATTGATATTAGTAAGTTGGAAGGCAAGGAATAAGGAGGTTTAAGATGAATTTTGTATTATCTAGTTTATCAGAAGGTTTGTTGTGGTCGATTATGGCGATTGGGGTCTACTTGACTTTCCGTATTTTGGATATTGCGGATATGACTGCTGAAGGAGCCTTTCCACTGGGGGCGGCTGTCGTCGTATCTCAGATACAGGCAGGGACAAATCCTTGGATTGCGACCTTACTTGCTTTGCTGGCAGGTATGGTAGCAGGTCTTGTATCAGGAATGCTCCACACCAAGATGAAAATTCCAGCTCTCTTGACAGGGATTGTGACCTTGACAGGGCTTTATTCGATCAATATTAAAATCATGGGAAATGTGCCCAATCTTTCCTTGGGAGATTCTGCAACCGTCTTTAAACAGTTGGCAAGCTTAGGGCTGTCAAATGAAGAAGCTGTTTTCTTATTTAGTTCGGCCTGTCTCTTACTTGTTTGTTTGGTCTTGACCCTTTTGATGAAAACAGAGATTGGCTTGGTCTTGCGTTCGACTGGGGACAATATTCCGATGAGTGAGGCCAATGGAGTCAATGTAGACACCATGAAGATTGTTGGTTACATGATTTCAAACGGCTTGATTGCCCTATGTGGTTCCTTGTTTGCCCAAAATGATGGATTTTCAGATGTGACTTCTGGGACAGGAACCATTGTTGTTGGTTTGAGTGCAGTGATTATTGCGGAAGTCTTGATACACGATTTGACCATTGGAGGTCGCCTGTTATCCATCGGAATCGGTGCTATTGTTTACCGTTTGATTATTTTAAATATCTATGAAATTCCAAATCTAGATCAAAACTTAGTTCGTCTCTTTAATGCAATCTTGCTCGCCTTAGTTCTATTTGCACCAGAATTGCAAAAGCGATTAAAGATTCGTGGTTTGAAACTGAGAAATGAATAGGAGGAGAAAGTTATGGCAAGTTTGTTAACACTTGAAAATATTCACAAAACATTTGAAGCAGGGACGGTCAATGAGAACCATGTCCTCAAAGGATTAGACTTAGAGGTTGAAGAGGGAGATTTTATCTCTGTAATCGGTGGAAATGGAGCAGGGAAATCCACTTTGATGAATATCTTGGCTGGCAATCTATCGGTGGATGAAGGGGACCTTTTATTGGCAGGGAAATCCATTAAAAATCTGAGTGTAAGAAAGAGAGCTAAGGATATTGCCCGTGTTTTTCAAGATCCTAAGATGGGAACAGCTTCTCGTTTGACAATTGAGGAGAATATGGCTATTGCCTTGAGACGCGGGCAGAAGAGAGGGCTTGGTTGGGGCGTGAAGGAGAAGGATAGAATCCAGTTCCAAGAGGCCTTGAAGGAGTTGAATATTGGTCTTGAAAACCGCTTAAAAGTAGATACTCAATATCTCTCAGGAGGACAAAGACAGGCCTTGACCCTAGTCATGGCAGCCTTGGTGAAACCTAAGCTCTTGTTGTTGGATGAACACACTGCGGCACTTGATCCGAAAACTAGTCAAATGGTAATGGATTTGACGCAAAAGATTGTGGAACACCATCAGTTGACGACTTTGATGATTACCCACGATATGAACCATGCTATTGAGTACGGCAATCGTCTCATTATGCTCTATCAAGGCAAGATAGTGGTGGATGTAAAAGGAGAAGAGAAAAAGCATCTGACAGTCGAAGATCTCATGCATCTATTCCAGAAAAATAGTGGCCAGAGTCTAGTCAGTGATGAATTGGTTTTGGGATAAATAAAAAGGCTGAGATCCAGTGTCTCAGTCTTTTATTAGTACAAATGGATAGGCAGAAATATGAAATTGATACTCTTCTAAAATCACTTCAAACCACGTTAGCTCTATCTGCAACCTTAAAACAGTGCTTTGAGCAACCTGNNTGATTTTCATTGAGTACAAACTCAGCAAGGAACCCTCTTTCGTAGAAAAGCAGGGCTCTTTTTGCTGTCTATTCCCTCCCTGAAAGCGTAAAACAAACTAGTCAGGGTGGCTAGTTTGTGGTATAATGAAAGAGACTCAAAAAGAAACAGGAGAAAAATGATGGATTTACTATTAGCAATTGTATTGATTGTGCTAGCTTTTCTAGGAGGAGCTCTTGGAGGAATGTACTTGGTTCGTAAGCAAATTGAAAAAGAATTCGCTGACAACCCACGTTTGAATGCTGAAGCAGTTCGTACTCTTTTGAGTGCAAATGGTCAAAAACCAAGCGAAGCTAAGGTACAACAAGTATACCACCAAATCATCCGCCAACAAAAGGCCGCCCTTGCTAACAATAAAAAGAAAAAATAAATAAGGAAAAGTCTGGGATGAAAGTTCCAGACTTCTCACTATGTTGGTTATGTTTAGGGATGAGACTTTTTCCTTGCATTCTATTGATATTTGATTATGATTAAGAGAGATAGTTATTGATTAGGCTGTCATTCAGTTCATAAGGATCAATAATCATAATGAACTATCAATCAGAAAAAAGACTAGAAAGAAGACTGTATGGATAATCGACCAATTGGTTTTTTGGATTCGGGTGTCGGGGGCTTGACCGTTGTGCGCGAGCTCATGCGCCAACTTCCCCATGAAGAAATCGTCTATATTGGAGATTCGGCACGGGCGCCCTATGGTCCCCGTCCTGCTGAGCAAATTCGTGAATATACTTGGCAGTTGATCAACTTTCTCTTGACCAAGGATGTCAAAATGATTGTCATTGCTTGTAATACTGCAACTGCGGTCGTCTGGGAAGAAATCAAGGCTCAACTAGATATTCCCGTCCTAGGTGTGATTTTGCCAGGAGCTTCGGCAGCTATCAAGTCCAGTCAAGGTGGGAAAATCGGAGTGATTGGAACACCCATGACGGTACAATCAGACATCTACCGTCAGAAAATCCATGATTTGGATCCGGACTTACAGGTGGAGAGTTTGGCCTGTCCCAAGTTTGCTCCCTTGGTGGAGTCTGGTGCCCTGTCAACCAGTGTCACCAAGAAAGTGGTCTATGAAACCCTGCGTCCCTTGGTTGGAAAGGTGGATAGCCTGATTTTGGGTTGTACCCATTATCCACTGCTCAGACCTATTATTCAAAATGTCATGGGACCCAAGGTTCAGCTCATTGATAGTGGGGCAGAGTGCGTACGGGACATCTCAGTCTTACTCAATTATTTTGAAATCAATCGTGGTCGCGATGCTGGACCACTCCATCACCGTTTTTACACAACAGCCAGCAGCCAAAGTTTTGCACAAATTGGTGAAGAATGGCTGGAAAAAGAGATTCATGTGGAGCATGTAGAATTATGACAAATAAAATTTATGAATATAAGGATGAACAGGACTGGTATGTCGGGTCCTATGGTATTTTTGGTGGCGTCCGGACGTTGACGGATGATGACTTGGATTTTCCTCTATTGGAGTTTGCCCAAAGATTTCGAGATGAGGATCGAGGTTTTCCTGTTTCTGTTACTGTTTTACGCTATGGTTCTCTCTATCGTTTGTTCTCCTTTGTGGTAGATATCCTCAACCAAGAAATGGGACGAAACTTGGAAGTTATTCAACGTCAGGGTGCTCTGCTCTTGGTTGAAAATGGGCAACTCCTGCATGTAGAATTGCCTAAAGAAGGGGTCAATATTCATGATTTCTTTGAGACAAACAAGGTCAGAGAAACCTTATTGATTGCGACTCGAAACGAAGGCAAGACCAAGGAATTTCGAGCTATCTTTGACAAGCTAGGCTACGATGTGGAAAATCTTAATGACTACCCTGACTTACCTGAAGTAGCAGAAACAGGTATGACCTTCGAAGAAAATGCCCGCCTCAAGGCAGAAACCATTTCCAAATTAACGGGCAAGATGGTTCTGGCAGATGATTCTGGACTCAAAGTCGATGTCCTAGGCGGCTTGCCAGGTGTCTGGTCAGCTCGTTTCGCAGGAGTGGGAGCTACTGACCGTGAAAATAATGCTAAACTCTTGCACGAGTTGGCCATGGTCTTTGAACTCAAAGACCGCTCGGCTCAATTCCATACAACCCTAGTCGTAGCCAGCCCAAACAAGGAAAGTTTAGTTGTTGAGGCTGACTGGCCAGGCTACATTAACTTTGAACCTAAGGGTGAAAATGGCTTTGGCTACGATCCCCTTTTCCTAGTGGGAGAGACAGGCAAATCATCAGCTGAGTTAACCCTTGAAGAAAAAAATAGCCAATCTCACCGTGCCTTAGCCGTTAAGAAACTTTTGGAGGTATTTCCATCATGGCAAAGCAAACCATCATTGTAATGAGCGATTCTCATGGCGATAGCTTGATTGTGGAAGAAATCCGTGATCGCTATGTGGGCAAAGTTGATGCCGTTTTTCATAATGGCGATTCTGAACTGCGTCCTGATTCTCCCCTTTGGGAAGGCATCCGTGTTGTTAAAGGGAATATGGATTTCTATGCAGGTTACCCAGAACGTTTGGTGACTGAGCTTGGTTCGACCAAGATTATCCAAACCCATGGTCACTTGTTTGACATTAATTTCAAATTTCAAAAGTTGGACTACTGGGCTCAGGAGGAAGAGGCTGATATCTGCCTTTATGGTCACTTGCATGTGCCAAGCGCTTGGATGGAAGGAAAGACTCTTTTTCTAAATCCAGGTTCTATCAGTCAACCACGTGGGACCATCAGAGAGTGTCTCTATGCTCGTGTGGAGATTGATGACAGTTATTTTAAAGTGGACTTTTTGACACGAGCCCATGAGGTGTATCCGGGCTTGTCCAAGGAGTTTAGCCGATGATTGCCAAGGAGTTTGAGACTTTCTTATTGGGGCAAGAAGAAACTTTTTTGACTCCTGCTAAAAATCTAGCTGTGTTGATTGATACTCACAATGCGGATCATGCGACCCTCTTGCTCAGTCAGATGACCTATACCCGTGTTCCTGTTGTAACAGATGAAAAACAGTTTGTTGGGACGATTGGGCTCAGAGATATTATGGCTTATCAGATGGAGCATGACTTGAGTCAAGAAATCATGGCGGATACGGATATTGTTCATATGACGAGAACGGACGTAGCGGTCGTCTCGCCTGATTTTACCATTACGGAGGTTTTGCACAAGCTGGTAGATGAGTCCTTCTTGCCGGTTGTGGATGCGTCTGGTATTTTCCAAGGAATTATCACGCGCAAGTCTATCCTCAAGGCAGTCAATGCCCTCTTGCATGACTTTAGTAAGGAATATGAGATTCGATGCAAATGAGAGACAGGATTTCAGCCTTTTTAGAAGAAAAGCAGGGCTTATCTGCCAATTCCAAGCAGTCCTATAAGTATGATCTGGAGCAATTTTTAGACGTAGTGGGCGAGCGGATTTCTGAGACTAGTCTCAAGATTTACCAAGCCCAGCTAGCCAATCTAAAAATCAGCGCCCAGAAGCGAAAGATTTCGGCCTGTAACCAATTTCTCTACTTTCTCTATCAAAAAGGAGAAGTGGACAGCTTTTATCGTTTGGAATTAGCCAAACAAGCTGAAAAGAAGACCGAAAAGCCAGAACTGTTAGACCTAGACTCTTTTTGGCAGGAAAGCGACGTTCCAGAGGGGCGTTTACTGGCTCTACTTATCTTGGAAATGGGGCTCTTGCCGAGTGAGATTTTAGCCCTTAAGGTTGCGGACGTCAATCTGGACTTTCAAGTGTTGCGAATCAAGAAGGCTTCCCAACAGAGAATTGTCACCATTCCCACGACCTTGCTGTCAGAGTTGGAACCCTTGATGGGGCAGACCTATCTTTTTGAAAGGGGAGGGAAAGCCTATTCTCGTCAGTGGGCCTTTCGTCAGCTAGAATCCTTTGTCAAGGAGAAAGGTTTCCCAGCCTTATCAGCTCAAGCCTTGCGGGAACAGTTCATTCTACGACAAATTGAAAAGAAGGTCGATTTGTACGAAATTGCAAAAAAATTAGGATTAAAAACAGTCCTGACCTTAGAAAAATATAGATAATGGATATTAAATTAAAAGATTTTGAAGGGCCCCTGGATTTGCTCTTGCACCTGGTTTCTAAGTACCAGATGGATATCTATGATGTGCCCATTACGGAAGTCATCGAACAGTATCTAGCCTATGTCTCAACTCTGCAGGCCATGCGTCTGGAAGTGACGGGTGAGTATATGGTTATGGCCAGTCAGCTCATGTTGATCAAGAGCCGCAAGCTCTTGCCAAAGGTAGCAGAAGTGACAGACTTGGAGGATGACCTAGAGCAGGATCTTCTCTCTCAAATCGAAGAATACCGCAAGTTCAAGCTCTTGGGGGAGCACTTGGAAGCCAAGCACCAAGAACGGGCTCAGCACTATTCCAAAGCGCCGACAGAGTTGATTTACGAAGATGCGGAGCTTGTTCATGACAAGACGACCATTGACCTCTTTTTGGCTTTTTCAAATATCCTAGCCAAGAAAAAAGAGGAGTTTACACAGAATCACACGACTATCCTGCGGGATGAGTATAAGATTGAGGACATGATGGTTATCGTAAAAGAGTCCTTGACTGGACGAGATCAATTGCGCTTGCAGGATTTGTTCAAGGAAGCCCAGAATCTCCAAGAGGTCATTACCCTCTTTTTGGCAACCCTAGAGTTAATCAAAACCCAGGAACTAATCCTCGTGCAAGAGGAAAGTTTCGGAGATATTTATCTCATGGAAAAGAAGGAAGAAAGTCAAGTGGCCCAAAGCTAGACTTGATAGAGAGGAAAGATGAGTACTTTAGCAAAAATAGAAGCGCTCTTGTTTGTAGCGGGTGAAGATGGGATTAGAGTCCGCCAGTTAGCTGAACTCCTCTCTCTGCCACCGACAGGCATCCAACAGAGTTTAGAAAAATTAGCCCAGAAGTATGAAAAGGACCCAGATTCCAGTTTGGCTCTGATTGAGACAGGGGGCGCTTATAGATTGGTGACCAAGCCTCAGTTTTCAGAGATTTTGAAGGAATACTCTAAGGCACCTATCAACCAGAGTTTATCTCGGGCTGCCCTTGAGACCTTGTCCATTATTGCCTACAAACAGCCCATCACACGGATAGAGATTGATGCCATCCGTGGGGTCAACTCGAGTGGGGCTTTGGCAAAGTTGCAGGCCTTTGACTTGATACGAGAAGACGGGAAAAAAGAAGTGTTGGGTCGTCCCAACCTCTATGTGACTACGGATTATTTCCTAGATTACATGGGGATAAACCATTTAGAAGAATTACCAGTGATTGATGAGCTTGAGATTCAAGCCCAAGAAAGCCAATTATTTGGTGAAAGGATAGAAGAAGATGAGAATCAATAAGTATATTGCCCACGCAGGTGTGGCCAGTAGGAGAAAAGCAGAAGAGCTGATCAAGCAAGGTTTGGTGACGGTTAACGGTCAAGTGGTACGTGAACTAGCAACCACTATCAAGTCAGGCGACAAGGTTGAAGTTGAAGGTCAACCTATCTACAACGAAGAAAAGGTCTATTATCTGCTTAACAAACCACGCGGTGTCATTTCCAGTGTGACAGATGACAAGGGCCGCAAGACGGTAGTCGACCTCTTGCCTAATGTAAAAGAGCGCATTTACCCAGTTGGACGTTTGGACTGGGATACATCAGGAGTCTTGATTTTGACCAATGATGGGGATTTTACGGATGAGATGATTCACCCTCGTAATGAGATTGACAAGGTTTATGTCGCGCGTGTTAAAGGTGTGGCCAATAAGGACAATCTTCGTCCCTTGACCCGTGGACTTGAGATTGATGGCAAGAAAACCAAGCCGGCTGTCTATGAGATTCTCAAAGTGGACCCAGTTAAAAACCGCTCTGTGGTGCAGTTAACTATCCATGAAGGGCGTAATCACCAGGTTAAAAAGATGTTTGAAGCTGTTGGTCTCCAAGTAGATAAGTTGTCTCGGACCCGTTTTGGACATCTAGACTTGACAGGTCTTCGTCCAGGTGAATCGCGTCGCCTTAACAAAAAAGAAATCAGCCAACTACACACAATGGCTGTAACCAAGAAATAATGAAACGAATTTTAATAGCGCCTGTGCGCTTTTACCAACGTTTTCTCTCACCAGCCTTTCCACCCTCTTGTCGCTTTGAGCCGACTTGTTCAAACTATATGATTCAGGCTATTGAAAAACATGGCTTCAAGGGTGTTTTGATGGGCTTGGCTCGGATTTTACATTGCCATCCTTGGTCGAAACCAGGCAAGGACCCCGTACCGGATCATTTTTCCCTTAAACGGAATCAAGAAGAAAAATGAGGCTAGGTAAAAATATTTTAGTGAAATGATAAAAACGCATCCTATCAGGTTTGAGTGAGCTTGATAGGATGCGTTTTATCATGTAAAGATGTGATTGAGTTTAAAGTAGCTTATTTCAAGGCTTTTTGTGCGTCTTCAATCATGAGTTTTGTTGATTCAAGTCCGCCTCCGCTTAGATACCAGAGGTCTGGTGTGAGTTGGATAATTTTACCATTTTTAGCGGCAGGAGTTTCAGCGATGAGGGCATTTTCTAGGACGCCGTCGTTGCTTGAGTTGTCCCCACCGATGGCAAGGGTACGGTTGATGACAAAAAGGATGTCAGGATTGATTTCTTTGACACTTTCAAAGCTGACTTCTTGTCCGTGGCGAGAATCTTCAAATTGAGTATCAGTTGGCTTGAATTTCAAAGTTTGATACAAGAAAGAGAAACGAGATTGGGCACCAAAGGCAGCCATTTTTCCTTCGTTGAGGAGGATGGCAAGGGCTTTTTTGTCAGAACTTTCATTTTTAGTTGCGACTTCTTGGATGCTCTTGTCTAGCTTGGCCAATTCTTCCTTGGCTTTCTGTGTACCAGTTTCACCAAAGGCGCTTGCTAGGGATTCGATATTAGCCTTGGTAGAAGTCCAGTAGTCATCTTTGCCTGCTTGGAATAGAACAGTCGGAGCGATTTCGTTGAACTTATCTACGAATTTTTGGGTACGTGGTGAAGCGATAATTAGGTCTGGTTCAAGAGCAGCAAGGGCTTCTAGGTCTGGCTCAACCATAGAACCAACATTTTTAACTTTTCCAGCTAGATCTTTTAGATAAGTCGGAACAGTTTTTGTAGGCATTCCGACGATATTCTTTTCAAAACCTAAAGCGCGAATAGTATCCGCAGCACCGAGGTCAAAGGTCACAATCTTTTCAGGGACTTTTGAAAGTGTGACTACACCTAGTGAACTTTTAATGGTTACCTCTGTTGGAGCAGAGCTACTTGACTCCGTCTTACTAGTGCTTGAGTTTGTACTACATGCACCAAGTAGGAGCAAGAAGCTGGCCGCTAGGGCAGTGAGATAAAGTTTAAGGGATGTTTTCATAATTTCTCCTTTTTAAAATGTGATAACGATTTAGGGAGTCTCTAGGTTTTATTGACTAAGAGACTGAAAGTTCTCTAACTTGAGCTTCTATGTTACTAGCTATAGATACAAATCTTTTTGCCATTGATACCAGCTAGCGTGATAGGAATCTCATATAGTTGACTGAGCAGGTCAGCCTGCATGATTTGATCGGTTCTTCCCTTGCTAAAGACTTGACCGTCCTTGAAGGCGACAATTTCATCCGCATACTGGCTGGCCATGTTGATATCGTGGAGAACGATGATAATGGTCTTTCCGAGTTCCTCCACCAGTCGCTTGAGAATCTGCATCATGCTGACGCTTTGCTTGATATCGAGATTGTTGAGTGGTTCGTCTAGCAAGATAAAGTCTGTATCCTGGGCCAGTACCATAGCGATAAAGACCCGTTGGAGCTGGCCTCCAGACAGGCTATCGATGTAACGGTCTTTTAAGTTGGTCAGTTCTAGATAGGTCAGGGTTTCTCGGATTTTTTCCCAATCTTCTGGTCTCAGTCGACCTCGACTGTAAGGAAAACGTCCAAAACTGACCAGTTCTTCAACAGTCAATTTGGCTTGGTAATTGATTTTCTGCTTTAGGATAGTCAGTTCTTGAGCCAGTTCTTGTGAATTCCAACTCTCGATTTCACGACCTTTGATACTGAGAATTCCCTGATCCTTCTTGGTAAGTCTGCTCATGATGGAGAGGAGAGTCGATTTTCCAGCACCATTTGGACCAATGAAGGCTGTCAGTTTCTGAGGACTGACCTCAAGCGAAATGCCTTGCAAAATATCCTGTTTTTGAATGGATTTGTCAATGTTTTCCAGTTTCACTGACGCGCCCTCCTGTATAGTAAGATAAAGAATAAGAGACCACCTACGCTCTCGATGATCATGCTGATGCGAATTTCCAGTGCAAAGACTCGTTCAATCAGGGCCTGCCCCAAGGTCAAGCTAATAAATCCAACCAGAATGGCTACGATAAAGAGTAACTTGTGCCGATAGTCTTTGACAATCAGGTAGGTGAGGTTAGTCAGCATAAAGCCGAAGAAGGCCATAGGCCCTACCAAGGCAGTGGCCGTTGAGGTCAAAAGCACGATGCCCCAGAGGAGTTCTTTCTGTTCTTTTTCAACATCGAGTCCCAATATCTGAGCCGTTTCTCTTTGTAGGTGCAAGACATCCAGAATGACTGCTTTTCGAAAGAAAAAGATGGTCAAAGCGAGGATGATTAGAGAACCGATGGCTAGGATGGAAGTGTTGAGATGTTGAAAGGAGGCAAAGAGACTGTTCTGCAGTTTATCGTATTCGTTTGGATCCATCAGGACCTGAAGGAAGGTACTGATATTTCGAAAGAGACTTCCGAGTGCTAGACAGATTAGCAGGATGAAGACCAGGTCGTGTTTTATCAGTGTCTTCAAGTAGCCTTGCAAGGCAAGAAAGAAGAGGGATTGAAGCAGAAGCAAAACTAGGAATTCTAAGATAGGGGACTTGCCAAGTTGAAGAAACTTGCTTTCAAAAATCAGTAGTAGGGTTTGCAGTAGGACGTAGAAGGATTCGATTCCTAAAATACTAGGTGTCAGGAAGCGATTTTCCGTCAGGGTTTGAAAACTAATGGTCGAAATCCCAGTCGCGATAGCTACCAAGAGATAAACGATGATTTTTTGGGAACGCAACTTCCAAGCAAAGGCTGACAAGTGAGTGATGGGCCAAAAGTAGAGAAGACAAGCTCCGATGGCAAGAATAATGATAATCCAGAAGAGCTTAGTATGTTTGCTTTTAGACTGCATCTTTTCGTCCCCCTCTCCAGAGAAGTAGGATAAAGACGAGGCTACCAATGATTCCTAGTAGAAGACTGACAGACAGCTCATAGGGTCGAATCAGAACTCGGGATAGGATATCGCAAACCAGAACTAAATTGGCACCGACCAGTGCGACGATGAGTTTGGTTTGACTTAGATTATCTCCATAGTGCTTGCGAACAAGATTGGGAACGATGACCCCGAGAAATGGCAAGCCACCCACAGTAATCATGGTAACACTAGTCGTTAGCGCCACCAGAAAGAGGGCCAGTTTTTCAAGCAGGGAGTAGGAAATCCCCAAACTTTCGCTGGTTTCTTTCCCTAAATTCATGATGGTAAAGGTTTGGGATAATTTCCAAACGACTATCAGGATAATGAGCCCTAAGAAGAGCCACTCATACTGATGGGTCTGAATCATGGAGAAGGAGCCCTGGGTCCAGGCGGTCATACTCTGAACCAGATTGAAACGGTAGGCGATAACTTCTGTCACAGAACCGATAATTCCACTATAGATGATCCCAATCAGAGGCAACATCCATCTTTCCTTTATAGTAAAAATGGTCATAAAGGCTAGGAAGAAGAGGGTAAATACGATGGATGAAACAAAAGCAAAGAGCATCTTTTGGGTCAGACTAGCAGACGGAAAGACAAAGAGGCTCAGTACCATTCCCAGTTTGGCAGCTTCAGTGGTTCCAACTGTACTCGGAGCAGCAAACTGATTTTGAGTGATGGTCTGCATGAGCAGTCCGGCCATACTCATACTAGAGGCGGTCAGAAGAATGCTGATAGTTCTTGGAAGACGGGACTCCTGAAAGAGAAGCCAGGTCTGCTGGTCGAAAGCAAAGAGCTTTTCCCATGAAAAATCACTGGTCCCAATGCTAATAGAGAGAAAGATTAGGAGTAGAAGTAAGCCAATTAAATAATGAGAAAGTTTCATACCCCATCCTTTCAAATAGATTTGGTATCGAAAGATACCCGCGGATATTACTGTAACACGATTTCTTTAATCTGTCAATAAATTTTCTGACAATTTAATGAATAAAACAAGGAGAGAGCGCCAAGGCTTTCTCCTTTGTTATCCTATTCCAAAATGTTTTTGCCTTCTTTAACACGCCAACGATAATCTGATAAAATAATATCTTCGAGGGAGTAGCTAGCCTTCCAATCAAGATATTTTTTAGCTTTTGATGCGTCTGCTAGGACGCTAGCTGGGTCACCAGCACGGCGAGCAACAATTTCGTGTGGTATTTTTTGATTCAGTAATTCTTCAGCAGTTTTAAAGATTTCTTTGACGGTATAGCCTTTTTCAGTTCCTAAGTTAAAGATTTGAGAAGAACTGTCTTCTTGAAATAGGTAGTTCATTCCTTTAACATGAGCCTGTGCAAGATCCAAGACATGAATGTAATCTCGAATACATGAACCATCACGTGTATCGTAGTCATCTCCAAATATTTTCAGGCGATCATTTTGTCCCAATGCGGTCTTGTTGATATTTGGAATGATATGAGTTGGATTTTTCACGCGCAGACCGTTTGAAGCATCCATTTCAGCCCCAGCAACATTAAAGTAACGGAAAATGACATATTTCCAATCGTAGCGATTGGCCATCCAGTAAATCATTCGTTCACCCATCAGTTTTGTTTCTGCATAAGGGTTGACAGGGTCGAGCAGGGTATCTTCAGTTGCCGGCTTGTCAATACAGTTATTACCATAGAGGGAAGCAGTCGAAGAGAACATGATTTTTTGAATGCCAACTTCAGATAAGACTTTGAGAACTTGGTTCATACCAGCAACATTGGCAGTGAAGTATTTACTTGGATTTTCAATACTTTCGCTCACAACAATTTCACCTGCACAATGAAGAACAGCATCAATCTGATTTTCTTCTAAGTAAGCTTTTAGGGCACTAGCATCATAAACATCCAGTTGTTTAAAGCTAGCACGACTATCTACAGCCGCTCGATTTCCTGTAGAGAGATTATCTAGAACATGTACCTGATAGCCAGCATTTAAAAGAGCTTTAACGGTATGGGAGCCAATGTAGCCAGCTCCACCTGTGACAAGAATTGTTTTGGTCATGATTTTTTCCTTTTCCTAGTTTTGTACTATTTTAAAGAAATAAGAAGGCAAAGTCAACTATTTTCTGCAAATTTCATGAAAAAACTGAACAAATATAGCATTGGATTGTTTTTTATTTGGGAATTAATAGTTTGGTTGGTCTTGGAATAGTTCTTAGATTTCACCTCACATGCAAGAAAATACAAGCTTTTTCTAAGATAGAGCAGGACTAAGATACTAATTTGGAAATCCACCTTCCCGCTATCCTTCTCCTATAAAAAGTGGTAAAATGGATGAAAGAAAGAAGGAACTGAAATGACAACATTATTTTCAAAAATCAAAGAAGTAACAGAACTTGCTGCGATCTCAGGTCATGAAGCGCCTGTCCGTGCTTATCTTCGTGAAAAGTTAACACCGCACGTGGATGAAGTGGTGACAGATGGCTTGGGTGGTATTTTCGGAATTAAACATTCAGAAGCTGCAGATGCACCGCGTGTCTTGGTCGCTTCTCACATGGATGAAGTTGGTTTTATGGTCAGCGAAATCAAGCCAGATGGTACCTTCCGTGTGGTAGAAATCGGTGGTTGGAATCCTATGGTGGTTAGCAGCCAACGTTTCAAACTCTTGACTCGTGACGGTCGTGAAATTCCTGTGATTTCGGGTTCTGTCCCTCCACATTTGACTCGTGGAAAGGGTGGACCAACCATGCCTGCTATTGCAGATATCGTCTTTGATGGCGGTTTTGCGGATAAGGCTGAGGCAGAAAGCTTTGGCATCCGTCCTGGCGACACCATTGTCCCAGATAGTTCCGCTATCTTGACAGCCAATGAAAAAAATATCATCTCAAAAGCTTGGGACAACCGCTACGGTGTTCTCATGGTGAGCGAGTTGGCGGAAGCTCTTTCAGGTCAAAAACTGGGAAATGAACTCTATCTTGGCTCTAACGTCCAAGAAGAGGTTGGTCTCCGTGGTGCTCATACTTCCACAACCAAGTTTGACCCAGAAGTCTTCCTCGCAGTTGACTGTTCACCAGCAGGTGATGTCTACGGTGGTCAAGGTAAGATTGGAGATGGAACCTTGATTCGTTTCTATGATCCAGGTCACTTGCTTCTCCCAGGAATGAAGGATTTCCTTTTGACAACAGCTGAAGAAACGGGTATCAAGTACCAATACTACTGTGGTAAAGGCGGAACAGACGCTGGCGCAGCTCATCTGAAAAATGGTGGTGTCCCATCAACAACAATCGGAGTCTGTGCTCGTTATATCCATTCTCACCAAACCCTCTACGCTATGGATGACTTCCTAGAAGCTCAAGCTTTCTTGCAAGCCTTGGTGAAAAAATTGGATCGTTCAACGGTTGATTTGATTAAAAATTATTAAACCATAAGGGAGGTGGTAGGGATGGTAGAACCAAACTTAGAAAGCCTTATAAAAGATCTTTACAATCATGCTCGTCATGATTTGAGTGAAGATTTAGTTGCTGCTCTCCTAGAGACTGCTAAAAAACTGCCTACTACAAATGAGCAATTGCTGGCAGTTCGTCTCTCAGGTCTGGTCAATCGTGAATTGCTCAAGAATCCCAAACATCCGGCACCTGAGTTGCTCAACTTGGCTCGTTTTATCAAGAGAGAAGAAGCCAAGTACAGAGGAACTGCGGCTTCTGCCCTTATGTACGGGGAGTTCTTTAAAATGCTTTGATTCCATTGTGGATCAAAGTATTTTTCTATATGGTAGAAAAAATTCTTACTTAGGAAAAAGCAAAAAGCCATCCAATTATGATGGATAGCTTCTTGGTTCTTAGATTTGTTCTGCAAAAACCTTTTCAGCAAGGTTCATAGCGTGGTCTGATACACGAGTATAGTGGGAGATGATGTCGATAAAGTTTACCCCAGCTTGTGTTGAACATTCGCCCTTGTTGAGGCGTTTGATGTGGGTTTTTCTGAGAACACGCTCTATGTTATTGATTGCTTCATGACGTTCTACAAGACTGCGTGCTTTTTCAATATCATTGTTTTCCACACTATCCAGAGCATCTTTGATAAAGTCACTAGTTTGACGATAAACTTCCTCTAATTCTTTCAAGGCAGCATCAGAAAATTCAACATTTTTACGTTGAAGATAGTCAGTTAGATTGAGTAGAGCCTCCGCGTGGTCTCCAATCCGTTCCAAATCACGGGAGGAATCAAGGATATTGGTGAGCACTTCGCTTTCTTTTTGACTGAGAGCTTCGCTTGAAAGGGCAATGAGATAACGTGTTAATTGCTCATCGATGGTGTTAATGGCTTCTTCGGTTTTATGCCCTTTTTCAGCAATTTTTTCATCCAAGTCAATGATATACTTATAGGAAAGGTCAAAGGCTTTAGCAGCGTAGTTTCCTAAGTGCAAGAGCTCTTTCTTAGCATTTCCGAGAGCGATAGATGGGGCTTGTTTGATGAAGTGTTCATCAAGATATAAGGGTTCGTATTTGACAACCTCGTCCTCTCCAGGAATAATCTTGGTTACAAAGTAAGCCAGAGCTCCGATAAATGGAAATTGGACAATGGTATTGGTAATATTAAAGGTTCCATGAGCAAAGGCGATGGTCATTTCCGGTGCTAGATTTAGCGTAGATTCAAACCAATGAATCAAGCCAGTGAAAGGTACAAGGAAGACAATACAGATAACCGTACCAATCACGTTAAAGGCGACATGGGCACCTGCTACCCGTTTAGCTGCAATATTAGCACCTAAAGAGGCAATGATGGCTGTAATGGTTGTCCCGATATTGTCACCAAATAGAACTGGCAAAGCTCCTTGCAGGTCAATGAGGTTGCTGGCGTAGAGGTTTTGTAAAATCCCGATGGTAGCCGAGGAAGCTTGAATCAGTAAGGTCAAGCCGGTACCGACAAAGACACCCAAAACAGGATTCTTACTTAGCTCAATCATATAGTCTTTAAAGACCTGTAAATCTTTGAGTGGAGCCATTGCGCCACTCATGAGATTGAGGGCAAAAAAGATACCACCGACACCAAAGAGGATGCGTCCGATATTATTGACTGTCCGATTTTTTGTAAAGAAGAGGCAGACAGCACCGATAAAGAGCATAGGCAGGGCATAGTCACCTAGTTTAAACCCAATAAGAAAGGATGTGACTGTTGTCCCAATATTAGCCCCCATGACAATCCCGATAGCCTGACGTAAGGTTAGGAGACCGGCACTGACCAGACCGACTGTGATAACTGTTACACCAGAACTAGACTGAATTAGAGCAGTCATCCCAATACCAACCAGAACTCCAAAGAAAGGATTACTAGTATATTTGTCAATGTAAAAACGAAGGCGATCTCCAGCAGCTTGTTGCAAACCGTCTCCCATGGTCTTGATACTATATAAGAATAGTCCCAGACCACCTAAAAAGTGAAATAAAATTTCCTGCCAATTAATGGACATTTCTTTTTCCTCCGAAAAATAATAACGGAATTTCTCCTATTCTATTTTAAAGGATAAAAGTAAATCTAACAAGTGTTAAGCTAAGATTTTAGAAAGAAAATTCGTGAGAAAAGGCCTTAATTATATTAATTTTACCAATTTCTAACCTAGATATAGATATTTCCTTTTATATATTGACATTTAAAAGAAATATTTTAAAATTAGGGAGAAATTATCTTAATCCCTGTGATTGGGATAAAAATTTTACGAAGAAAGTTAAGCGCTTTCTTTAAAATAATAAAATCAATCTTTTAGGAGGAGAAAATGAAGAATTCATTTTTTGAAAGACGTTGTCGGTACAGTAT
The DNA here is from genome assembly GCF_013276755.1 of Streptococcus sp. 5004. Taxonomy (GTDB): domain Bacteria; phylum Bacillota; class Bacilli; order Lactobacillales; family Streptococcaceae; genus Streptococcus. Next base: position 53,450 of record NZ_VMLP01000015.1, read on the forward strand.
TCGTAAGTTATCAGTAGGAGCCTGCTCGCTGATGATTGGGGCTGTTTTATTTGCTGGTCCAGCCTTGGCAGAAGAAACTGCAGTTCCTGAAAATAATGGAGCCAATACAGAGCTTGTTTCAGGAGAGAGTGAGCATCCAACTAATGAAGCTGACAAGCAGCATGAAGGAGAACATGCTAGAGAAAATAAGCCAGAAAAGGCAGAAGGAGTAGCGACATCATCTGAAACTGCTTCGCCAGCAAGCAATGAAGCTGCAACTACTGAAACTGCAGAAGCAGCTAGCGCAGCTAAACCAGAGGAAAAAGCAAGTGAGGTGGCTGCAGAAACACCATCTGCAGAAGCAAAACCTAAGTCTGAAAAGGAAATAGAAGCAAAGCCTGAAGCAACTAGCCAAGGGGATGAGTCTAAGCCAGCAGCAGAAGCTAATAAGACTGAAAAAGAAGTCCAGCCAGATGTCTCTAAAAATACAGAAAAAACATTAAAACCAAAGGAAATCAAATTTAATTCTTGGGAAGATTTGTTGAAATGGGAACCAGGGGCTCGTGAAGATGATGCTATTAACCGCGGATCTGTTGCCCTCGCTTCACGTCGGACAGGTCATTTGGTCAATGAAAAAGCTAGTAAGGAAGCAAAAGTTCAAGCCTTATCAAATACCAATTCTAAAGCAAAAGACCACGCTTCTGTTGGTGGAGAAGAGTTCAAGGCCTATGCTTTTGACTATTGGCAATATCTAGATTCAATGGTCTTCTGGGAAGGTCTCGTACCAACTCCTGACGTTATTGATGCAGGTCACCGTAACGGGGTGCCTGTATATGGTACACTCTTCTTTAACTGGTCTAATAGTATTGCTGATCAAGAAAAATTTGCTGAAGCTTTGAAGCAAGACGCAGATGGTAGCTTCCCAATTGCCCGTAAATTGGTGGATATGGCCAAGTATTATGGCTATGATGGCTATTTCATCAACCAAGAAACAACTGGGGATTTGGTTGAACCTCTTGGAGAAAAGATGCGCCAGTTTATGCTCTATACCAAGGAATATGCTGCTAAGGTAAACCATCCAATCAAGTATTCTTGGTACGATGCTATGACCTATAACTATGGACGTTACCACCAAGATGGTTTGGGAGAATACAACTACCAATTCATGCAACCTGAAGGAGATAAGGTTCCAGCAGATAACTTCTTTGCTAACTTTAACTGGGATAAGGCTAAAAATGATTACACTATTACAACTGCCAACTGGATTGGCCGTAATCCTTATGATGTATTTGCAGGATTGGAATTGCAACAGGGTGGTTCCTACAAGACCAAGGTTAAGTGGAATGACATTTTAGATGAAAATGGGAAATTACGCCTTTCTCTTGGTTTGTTCGCCCCAAATACCATTACAAGTTTAGGAAAAACTGGTGAAGATTATCATAAGAATGAAGATATCTTCTTTACAGGTTATCAAGGAGACCCTACTGGCCAAAAACCAGGTGACAAAGATTGGTATGGGATTGCTAACCTAGTTGCGGACCGTACGCCAGCAGTAGGTAATACTTTTACTACTTCTTTTAATACAGGACATGGTAGAAAGTGGTTCGTAGATGGTAAGGTTTCTAAGGATTCTGAGTGGAATTACCGTTCAGTTTCAGGTGTTCTTCCAACATGGCGCTGGTGGCAAAAATCAACTGGTGATAAGTTGAAAGCAAGCTATGATTTTGAAGATGCTTATAATGGTGGAACTTCTCTCAAATTTGCAGGTGATCTTTCAGGTGCGACCAAGCAAGATGTTAATTTGTACTCTACTCGCTTGAAGGTGACAGATACCACCAAATTGCATGTTGCCCACAAAGGAGGCAAAGGAACCAAGGTTTATGTAGAATTTGCAACCAAGAAAGATTATACCTACGGTGATGAAGCTGCTCGTAAAGAATTGACAGTTTCAGATAACTGGACTACCGATGATTTTGATTTGAGTGCCTTGGCAGGTAAAACAATTTACGGTATTAAACTCTATTTTGAAAATGATAAAGACCTAAAAGGTTATCAATTTAACCTGGGGCAATTGACCATCAGCAATAATCAAGATGCTCCTCAGGCACCAACCACAGTAGCTGTAGCCAAACAAGTCCTTAAAAATGCCCAAGAAGCGGAAGCAGTTGTACAATTTACTGGTCATAAAGATGCTGATTTCTATGAAGTCTATGAAAAGGATGGCGATGCTTGGCGCCTATTGACAGGTTCATCTGCAACTACGATCTACCTACCAAAAGTTAGCCGCTCAGCAAGTGCTCAGGGTACAACTCAAGAACTGAAGGTTGTAGCAGTCGGTAAAAATGGGGTTCGTTCAGAAGCAGCAACTACAAACTTTGAGTGGGGGATGACTGTCCAAGACACAAGTCTTCCAAGACCTCTAGCAGAAAACATCGTTCCAGGGGCTACTGTTATCGGAAGTACCTTCCCAGATACAGAAGGTGGAGAAGGTATTGAAGGTATGTTGAATGGTACCATTACCAGTCTTTCAGACAAGTGGTCTTCTGGACAGTTAAGTGGTAGTGTGGATATTCGTTTGACCCAGCCGCGTACAGTTGTTAGATGGGTAATGGACCATGCTGGAGCTGGTGGAGAATCTGTAAACGACGGTTTGATGAACACCAAAGACTTTGACCTTTATTATAAAGATGCGGATGGTCAATGGAAGTTGGCTAAGGAAGTCCGTGGCAATAAAGCTCATGTTACAGATATTACCCTTGACAAGCCTATCACAGCTCAAGATTGGCGCTTGAATGTTGTCACTTCTGACAATGGAACTCCATGGAAGGCTATTCGTATCTATAACTGGAAAATGTATGAAAAGCTTGATACTGAGAGTGTCAATATTCCGATGGCCAAGGCTGCAGCCCGTTCTCTAGGTAATAACAAGGTACAAGTTGGTTTTGCGGATGTACCAGCTGGAGCAACCATTACCGTTTATGACAATCCAAATTCTCAAACTCCGCTTGCAACCTTGAAGAGCGAAGTTGGAGGAGACCTAGCAAGTGCACCATTGGATTTGACAAATCAATCTGGTCTTCTGTACTATCGTACCCAGTTTCCAGGCAAGGAAATTAGTAATGTCCTAGCGGTTTCCGTTCCAAAAGATGACAGAAGAATCAAGTCAGTCAGCCTAGAAACAGGACCTAAGAAAACAAGCTACGCCGAAGGGGAGGATTTGGACCTTAGAGGTGGTGTTCTTCGAGTTCAGTATGAAGGAGGAGCTGAGGACGAACTCATTCGCCTAACTCACGCGGGTGTATCAGTATCAGGTTTTGATACGCATCATAAGGGAGAACAAAATCTTACTTTACAATATTTGGGGCAACCGGTACATGCTAATTTGTCAGTGACTGTTACTAGTCAAGATGAAGCAAGTCCGAAAACTATTTTGAGAATTGAAGTAAGTCAGGAACCGAAAAAAGATTACCTAGTTGGTGATAGCTTAGACTTGTCTGAAGGACGCTTTGCAGTGGCTTATAGCAATGACACCATGGAAGAACATTCTTTTACTGATGAGGGAGTTGAAATTTCTGGTTACGATGCTCAAAAGACTGGTCGTCAAACCTTGACGCTTCGTTACCAAGGTCATAAAGTCAACTTTGATGTTTTGGTATCTCCAAAAGCAGCATTGAACGATGAGTACCTTAAACAAAAATTAGCAGAAGTTGAAGCGGCTAAGAACAAGGTGGTCTATAACTTTGCTTCACCAGAAATAAAAGAAGCCTTCTTGAAAGCAATTGAAGCGGCTGAGCAAGTGTTGAAAGACCATGAAACTAGCACCCAAGATCAGGCTAATGACCGACTTAATAAATTGACAGAAGCTCATAAAGCTCTGAATGGTCAAGAGAAATTTAAGGAAGAAAAGACAGAACTCGATCGCTTAACAGGTGAGGCTCAAGAACTCTTGGATGCCAAACCAAACCATCCTTCAGGTTCTGCCCTAGCTCCTCTTCTTGAGAAAAACAAGGCCTTGGTTGAAAAAGTAGATTTGAGTTCAGAAGAGCTTGCAACAGCGAAACAGAGTCTGAAAGATCTGGTTGCCTTATTGAAAGAAGACAAGCCAGCAGTCTTTTCTGATAGTAAAACAGGTGTTGAAGTACACTTCTCAAATAAAGAGAAGACTATCATCAAGGGCTTGAAAGTAGAGCGTGTTCAAGCAAGTGCTGAAGAGAAGAAATACTTTGCTGGAGAAGATGCTCATGTCTTTGAAATAGAAGGTCTAGATGAAAAAGGCCAAGACGTTGATCTCTCTTACGCTTCTATTGTGAAAATTCCAATTGAAAAAGATAAGAAAGTGAAGAGAGTATTCTTCTTACCTGAAGGCAAAGAGGCAGTAGAATTGGCTTTTGAACAAACGGATAGTCATGTCATCTTTACAGCACCACACTTTACTCATTATGCCTTTGTTTATGAATCTGCTGAAAAACCACGAGTAGAATCTAATGGTGCAAATGACCTTGTTACTATCTCAACTAAACCAGAACAACAAAACACAGTCCTTTCAAAACCTACTAATCAACCTCCTTCTGATAAACAAAAGGCTCCTAAATTGGAAGTTCAAGAGGAAAAGGTTGCTTTTGACCGTCAAGAGCATGAAAATGCTGATATGCTAGTTGGGGAACAACGAGTCATCATACAGGGACGAGATGGTCTGTTGAGACATGTCTTTGAAGTTGATGGGAACGGTCAGCGTCGCCTTCGTTCAACAGAAGTCATCCAAGAGGCGATTCCAGAAATTGTTGAAATTGGAACAAAAGTAAAAACAGAACCAGCAGTAGCGCCTACACAAGAAAAACCAGCCCAAAATACAGCAGTTAAATCAGAAGAAGCAGGCACCCAATTGCCAAATACAGGAACTGCTGATGCCAATGAAGCCCTAATAGCAGGATTGGCAAGCCTTGGTCTTGCTAGTTTAGCCTTGACATTGAAACAGAAAAAAGAAGATGAAGATTAAATATCGAAAAATCTTGTGAAATCTTTCCTTATATTTCCAAAGTGTGATATAATAGTTTCGAATAAAATAAATAAAGGGGTTTTTGTAACATGGCAAAACTTACTGTTAAAGACGTTGACTTGAAAGGTAAAAAAGTCCTCGTTCGTGTTGACTTCAACGTACCATTGAAAGATGGCGTAATCACTAACGACAACCGTATCACAGCAGCTCTTCCAACTATTAAGTACATCATCGAACAAGGTGGACGTGCAATTCTTTTCTCTCACCTTGGACGTGTGAAAGAAGAAGCTGATAAAGCTGGTAAATCACTTGCTCCTGTAGCAGCAGACTTGGCAGCTAAATTGGGCCAAGACGTTGTTTTCCCAGGTGTAACTCGTGGTGCTGAATTGGAAGCAGCGATCAACGCTCTTGAAGATGGACAAGTTCTTTTGGTTGAAAACACTCGTTACGAAGATGTTGACGGCAAGAAAGAATCTAAAAACGATCCTGAACTTGGTAAATACTGGGCATCACTTGGAGATGGTATCTTCGTAAATGATGCATTCGGTACAGCTCACCGTGCACACGCATCTAACGTTGGTATCTCAGCAAACGTTGAAAAAGCAGTTGCTGGTTTCCTTCTTGAAAACGAAATTGCCTATATCCAAGAAGCAGTTGAAACTCCAGAACGTCCATTCGTAGCGATCCTTGGTGGTTCAAAAGTTTCAGACAAGATCGGTGTTATCGAAAACTTGCTTGAAAAAGCTGATAAAGTCCTTATCGGTGGTGGTATGACTTACACATTCTACAAAGCACAAGGTATCGAAATCGGTAACTCACTTGTAGAAGAAGACAAATTGGATGTTGCGAAAGCTCTTCTTGAAAAAGCAAACGGTAAATTGATCTTGCCAGTTGACTCAAAAGAAGCTAACGCATTTGCTGGTTACACTGAAGTGCGTGACACTGAAGGTGAAGCAGTTTCTGAAGGCTTCCTTGGTCTTGACATCGGTCCAAAATCTATCGCTAAATTTGACGAAGCTTTGACTGGTGCCAAAACAGTTGTATGGAACGGACCTATGGGTGTATTTGAAAACCCAGACTTCCAAGCTGGTACAATCGGTGTGATGGACGCTATCGTGAAACAACCAGGCGTTAAATCAATCATCGGTGGTGGTGACTCAGCTGCCGCAGCAATCAACCTTGGTCGTGCAGACAAGTTCTCATGGATCTCTACTGGTGGTGGAGCATCAATGGAACTTCTTGAAGGTAAAGTATTGCCAGGTTTGGCTGCACTTACAGAAAAATAATTTCAGCCCGTTAGTCTCTACAAAATCCTGATTTTGTAGAAAAGGAAGAAAACTGAAACGTTAACAAAAAGGTGGCTATGTCACCTTTTTGTGTTAGTGTAGGTATTTGTGACGCGGTGGTGGGGCATCAATGGAGCTTCTTGAAGGTAATACTCTTCGAAAATCTCTTCAAACCACGTCAACGTCGCCTTGCCGTATATATGTTACTGACTTCGTCAGTTCTATCTACAACCTCAAAGCAGTTCTTTGAGCAACCTGCAGCTAGTTTCCTAGTTTGCTCTTTGATTTTCATTGAGTATAAAGTTCTTCCAGGACTTGCAGCCTTGACAGAAAAATAAGATTTTATAAACAAATCAAAGAAGAGAGGGATGAGAGTTCCTCTTTTCTTTTGCTTAAAATAAAAGAGCTTCCTCGCAACTATTACTCATAAAAATCACCGATTTATGATAAAATGGAAATAGAAAGTTGAGATTATGAGTTATTTTAAAAAATATAAATTCGATAAATCCCAGTTCAAACTTGGTATGCGAACCTTTAAAACAGGAATTGCTGTTTTTCTAGTTCTCTTGATTTTTGGCTTTTTTGGTTGGAAAGGTCTTCAAATCGGTGCTTTGACAGCTGTTTTTAGCCTGAGGGAGAGTTTTGATAAGAGTGTTCATTTTGGGACTTCGCGTATTCTAGGGAATAGTATCGGAGGCCTCTATGCCTTTGTCTTCTTCTTATTAAATACCTTTTTCCACGAAGCCTTTTGGGTAACCTTGGTTGTTGTTCCAATCTGTACCATGTTAACCATTATGACAAATGTAGCCATGAATAACAAAGCGGGGGTTATTGGTGGTGTAGCGGCTATGTTAATCATTACCCTATCGATTCCGAGCGGGGAAACAATTTTGTACGTGTTTGCGCGTGTATCAGAAACGTTTATGGGAGTTTTTGTCGCAATTCTAGTAAATTACGATATTGATCGTATTCGGCTCCTTTTAGAGAAAAAAGAAAAATAATGTTACATTTTATAACATTATCAATTGACGTTTGTCTTTTTTTAGACTATAATAGACAGAAAGAAGGAAATTGTAAATGAAGGAAAAAGAATTTCGCCGAAATATGGCTGTTTTTCCTATCGGCAGTGTTATGAAGTTGACCGATCTATCGGCGCGTCAGATTCGTTATTATGAAGATCAAGAGTTGATCAAACCTGATCGAAACGAAGGGAACCGTCGCATGTATTCCTTGAATGACATGGATCGTCTGCTTGAAATCAAAGATTATATCTCTGAAGGTTATAATATCGCTGCCATTAAGAAAAAATATGCTGAACGTGAAGCGAAATCCAAGAAAGCGGTGAGTCAGACTGAGGTGCGCCGTGCACTTCACAATGAACTCCTCCAACAGGGTCGCTTTGCTTCGGTGCAATCACCTTTTGGTCGCGGTTAAGCAACCGCAAGTAGTCATACATTAAGGAGAAAACTCATGCCAATCACAGCTGCAGATATTCGTCGTGAAGTCAAGGAAAAAAATGTTACCTTTATCCGTCTCATGTTCTCAGATATTTTGGGAACCATGAAAAACGTCGAAATTCCTGCTACAGATGAACAGTTAGATAAAGTCTTGTCAAACAAGGCTATGTTTGATGGATCTTCTATTGAAGGTTTTGTACGTATCAATGAGTCAGATATGTACTTGTACCCTGACTTGGATACATGGACAGTCTTCCCTTGGGGAGATGAAAATGGAAGTGTTGCAGGTTTGATCTGTGATGTCTATACAACAGAAGGTGAACCATTTGCGGGGGACCCTCGTGGCAATTTGAAACGTGCTCTTCGTCACATGGAAGAAGTTGGATTCAAATCCTTCAACCTTGGACCAGAGCCAGAATTTTTCCTATTTAAACTCGATGAAAATGGGGACCCAACACTTGAAGTGAATGACAAGGGTGGCTACTTTGATTTGGCGCCTACTGACCTTGCGGACAACACACGTCGTGAGATTGTGAATGTCTTGACCCAAATGGGATTTGAAGTAGAAGCCAGTCACCACGAGGTTGCGGTTGGACAGCATGAGATTGACTTTAAGTATGATGAAGTTCTCCGTGCTTGTGATAAGATTCAAATCTTTAAACTTGTTGTTAAAACCATTGCTCGCAAACATGGCCTTTACGCAACCTTTATGGCCAAACCAAAATTTGGTATTGCTGGATCAGGTATGCACTGTAATATGTCCTTGTTTGATGCAGAAGGAAATAATGCCTTCTTTGATCCAAATGATCCAAAAGGAATGCAGTTGTCAGAAACGGCCTACCATTTCCTTGGCGGTTTGATCAAGCATGCCTACAACTATACTGCTATCATGAACCCAACGGTTAACTCATACAAACGTTTGGTTCCAGGTTATGAAGCCCCTGTTTACATTGCTTGGGCTGGTCGTAACCGTTCGCCACTTGTACGCGTGCCTGCTTCACGTGGTATGGGAACTCGTCTTGAGTTGCGTTCAGTTGATCCAATGGCAAACCCATATATCGCTATGACAGTTCTTTTGGAAGTTGGTTTGCATGGTATTGAAAATAAAATCGAAGCACCAGCTCCTATCGAAGAAAATATCTACATCATGACAGCAGAAGAGCGCAAGGAAGCTGGTATTACAGACCTTCCATCAACTCTTCACAACGCTTTGAAAGCTTTGACAGAAGATGAAGTTGTCAGAGCGGCTCTTGGAGAACATATCTATACTAGTTTCCTTGAAGCCAAACGAATCGAATGGGCAAGTTATGCAACCTTTGTTTCACAATGGGAAATTGATAATTATTTAGACCTTTACTAATACTAATATAGAAGAAAGATTGCCTGAGGGTAAACAGTCACACAGCAGTCTAAGCTATCAAATACCTATAACCCTTAAAATAGTGATTTCGGTCGCTATTTATTTTTCGCAAAATCCTCTTGACTCTTTTGCGAATTAGATTTATCATCAGACGTGTAGAAGAAAATCAAGGAGTCACTATGGAAAAATTCAATTTCAAAAACAATATCGGGCAAGAAAACAAGTTACTTCAAATCGAAATCTACAAGTTTACTAACTTTTGCAAGCTTCAAAATTACACATCTGTAAATATTTTTTCGAAAGATATATTTGAAGCCATAGTAAATTGAGACTAGAATAGTACACTACATCTGCTAAAAATTTCTAGAAACTAATTTAACTTTCCTAATCGATTTGTTTACATCTTATTTCAATCTACTATATTATCTCAATAAATGATGATGGAGACTGTTTTGTTTGTGCTTGTCGATTTTTGAATCCTGATCGAGCGGAAGAATATTTCTACCGAGGTTGCCAAGGGGAAAATCCTGAAGATATTGAATTTTATGATGAACAATTACAGGCAGAAAAGGTGGAGGTTTTAAGTATTCGATTGGAAGTAAAAAATTGAATTATCTACAATCTCATCAACAATAAACCTATTTCAACCCCATTATCTATAGGCGTATTTTTACGCCTTTTTATATACTTGAAGCACATAAGAAACATTATGGGAAGTTTGCTGATGGAAGTATAAAAGAGTTTAAACATAATATACCTAAAGGATGGGCCATAGTTTATTTACCAGACATTTGTGCATTAGAGGACGGCTCAATAAAAAGAGGTCCTTTTGGTAGTTCTATAACAAAGTCAATGTTTGTTCCGAAAGGAGAACATACATATAAGGTTTATGAACAAGGTAATGCTATAAGAAAAACTATAGATTATGGAGACTATTGGTTAAAAGAGAGTGATTATATACGTTTAAAAAATTTTTCAATAAAAGCAGGAGATATTTTAATATCTTGTGCAGGTACTATTGGAGAAATCTTTCAAATACCTTCAAATTATTATAATGGAGTTATAAATCAAGCATTATTAAAACTTACGTTAAACTCAGATATAATAGATTCACAGTATTTTAAATGGATGTTTACGAGTTTGATTAATACACTAAAAGAGCATTCTATAGGTTCAGCGATAAAAAATTTAGCTTCAATAAAATTTTTAAAATATGAAGTTCCTATGTTATTGCCTCCACTATCCGAACAACAACGAATAGTAGAAGCAATCGAATCAGCTTTAGAAAGAGTAGATGAGTACGCTAAAAGTTATAATAGACTCGAACAGCTAGATAAAGAATTTCCAGATAAACTAAAAAAATCTATTCTTCAATATGCTATGCAAGGAAAATTAGTTGAACAAGACCCAAATGATGAATCAGTCGAAGTTTTACTTGAAAAAATACGAGCAGAAAAACAAAAACTCTTTGAAGAAGGCAAGATTAAAAAGAAAGATTTGGACATTTCTATTGTTTCCCAAGGAGATGATAACTCTTATT
>NZ_VMLP01000016.1:0-44114 GCF_013276755.1 Streptococcus sp. 5004
GCTTTGAGGTTGCAGATAACGCTGACGTGGTTTGAAGAGATTTTCGAAGAGTATTAGTTCAAGTGCCAGATATCTTCGTTATACTGAGCAATTGTACGGTCAGATGAGAAGAATCCTGCTTTAGAAATGTTAACGATAACTTTATCCAACCATGCGTCACGGTCTTCGTAGTCAGCCAACATTTGCTCTTTGACGTTGATGTAGTCTTCCAAATCAAGAAGAGTCATGAACCAGTCTTTGTTGATCAATTCATTGTAAAGACGTTCCAAGCGCTCTTTATTTCCAGCTGCAAGAACTGCATCGCTAACGATGAAGTCAACCAATGGTTTGATAGCTTTACGAGCGTAGAATTCGCTTGATTTGTAAGCTGCTTTTGCGTAAAGGTCGATAACAGTTTCTGAATCTTCACCGAAGATGTAGATGTTTTCATCTCCAACCAACTCAGCAATTTCCACGTTAGCACCGTCCATAGTACCAAGAGTCAAAGCTCCGTTCAACATGAATTTCATGTTACCAGTACCTGAAGCTTCTTTAGAAGCAAGTGAGATTTGTTCTGAAATATCACATGCCGGGATAAGGAAGCTTGCTGCAGTAACGTTGTAGTTTTCAACCATAACTACTTGCAAGTGTGGAGCTACTGCTGGATCGTTAGCAATAACTTCTGACATGCAAAGAATCAAGTGGATGATGTCTTGAGCGATTGTGTAGGCTGGAGCTGCTTTACCACCAAAGAAGATTGTGATTGGGCGAGCAGGGATGTTACCAGCTTTGATGTCAAGGTATTTGTGGATGACGTACAAAGCGTTCATTTGTTGGCGTTTGTACTCGTGAAGACGTTTGATTTGGATATCAAAGATAGAGTTTGGATTGATTTCCACACCTTGGTGTTCTTTCAAGTGACGAGCCAATTTACGTTTGTTGTGAGCCTTGATGCTTTCCAATTTTTCTTTGACAGCTGCTTTGTCTTCATAAGACAAAAGTTTTTCAAGCTCATCTGCTTCATGGTGCCAACCGTCTCCAAGAATCTCATCCAAGTAGTGAGACAAGCTTGGGTTAGCATGCATGAGCCAACGACGGAAAGTGATACCGTTTGTTTTGTTGTTGAATTTTTCTGGGTAAAGGTCGTAGAAGGCTTTCAACTCAGAGTTTTTCAAGATTTCAGTGTGGAGTGCTGCTACCCCGTTAACGCTGTATCCGTAGTGGATATCCATGTGAGCCATGTGAACACGTCCGCTCTCATCGATAATTTGAACAGCTGGATCTTTCACTTCTGCTTTCACGCGACGGTCCAATTCTTCGATGATTGGTACCAAGTGAGGAACCACTTCTTGCAAGAATTCAAGAGGCCATTTTTCAAGGGCTTCAGCAAGGATTGTGTGGTTAGTGTAGGCAGTCATGCTACGAACGATTGAGATTGCTTCGTCAAGTTCGATACCACGTGCAGTCAAAAGACGGATCAATTCAGGAATCACCATTGATGGGTGAGTATCGTTGATTTGCACAACTGCGTAGTCAGCAAGGTCATGCAAGTTGCTTCCTTTTTCGATTGCTTCGTCGATGATCAATTGCGCACCGTTTGAAACCATGAAGTATTGTTGGAAGATACGGAGCAATTCACCTTGACGGTCACTATCATCTGGGTAAAGGAAGAGAGTCAAGTTGCGAGCAATATCTGTCTTGTCAAAGCTGATGCCGTCTTTAATAATAGAAGAATCAACTGAATCCAAGTCAAACAAACGCAAGCGGTTCTTCGTTTCTGTCTTGTAACCAGGTACATCAATATCATAAAGAGTTGATGTCAAAGTAAAGTCTGCAAATGGTACTTGGTAGCTACGGCTTGAGCGAACCAACCAGTTTTGCTCTGTCAACCATGCATTTGGAATTGTTTCTTGTTGGTTGTCTTTAAGAACTTGTTGGAAAAGACCAAAGTGGTAGTTAAGACCAACACCGTCACCATTCAAACCAAGAGTAGCAATTGAGTCGATAAAGCAGGCAGCCAAACGTCCCAAACCACCATTACCAAGAGATGGTTCCAATTCAACTTCTTCAACTTCGATCAAGTCTTTACCTGCAGCTGCAAGTTCTTTTTTGACATCGTCGTAAAGTCCAAGGTTGATCAAGTTGTTTGACAAGAGTTTACCAATCAAGAACTCAGCCGAGATGTAGTAAACTTTTTTCTTACCAGTGTTAACTGGTTTTTGGCTGCTTGCAAGCTTGCTGTAGTTAAGAAGAGCAAGGTAAAGCTCTTCATTGCTACATTCTGCAATGGTTTTATTGTAACGATTTTGTACAAATTCTTGTAGTGATAACATGTTTAAGATGTCTCCTGATATTGTATTATTTCTTTAATTCTACCAAATTTTCATTGATTCGGCGATAGATTGTTGTCAAGTCAAGCAAACCTTCCTCGACAGCTGGTGTCAATTGATCTTCAGTCATACGCCAAGACCAGTTTCCACCAAGGGTAGATGGGAAGTTCATACGAGCTGTCTCATCCAATTCTAGCAAATCTTGCATAGTTGCAATTGCCATGAAGCTAACTGATGAAAAGACTGTACGAAGCATAGCATGCGTCACTGTTTCGTATTCTTTACGGTTAGTGTAGCGAGCCATGTACTCACGAGTCGCATCATCAATCTCGTTACGGTACCAACCAAGAACTGTATTGTTATCGTGAGTTCCTGTGTACATAACTGAGTTAGCAGGTGCCAAGTGTGGGCTATCGATACTTTCGTCTTCTGGGTTGAAGGCAAATTGAAGAATCTTCATTCCTGGGAATCCAGTACGTTCACGCAATTCGATAACTTCATCTGTCATGAAACCAAGGTCTTCTGCGATGATGTTTAGCTCACCAAGTTCTTCCTTAACGGCTGCAAAAAGCTTGTAGCCAGGACCTTTGACCCACTCACCAGGTGCTGCTGTATCGGAACCAGCAGGGATTTCCCAGTAAGATTCGAAACCACGGAAGTGGTCGATACGAACGATGTCGTAGATTTTGAAGCTTTCACGCAAGCGTTCAATCCACCATTTGTAGCCGTCTTTGTCCATTGCTTCCCAGTCATAGATTGGGTTACCCCAAAGCTGACCAGTTGCAGAAAATTCATCTGGTGGGCATCCTGCGATGCAAGTCGCCTTACCGTTGACATCTGTCTTGAAGAGATGTGGATTTGCCCACATATCGCTTGAATCTTCCGCTACGTAGATTGGCATGTCCCCAACGATTTCAATGTGGTTGTCGTTAGCATAAGCTTTCAATTTCAACCATTGTTGGAAGAAGAAGTATTGAGTCACACGGTGGTAAACCAACTTGTCTGCTAATTGCTCACGATAGCTTTCAAGTGCTGAAGCTTTACGAGCACGAGCATCTGCATCTGGCCATTCAGTCCAAGCAAGATTGTCAAAATGCTCTTTGATAGCCATATACTCTGCAAAGAGTTCAAGCCATGATTGGTTGTCTTGAGCAAATTTCTCAAAATCTTTAACATCTCCTACTTCCAAGAAACGTTTTACCGCTTTTTCTAAAAGAGGACGACGTGCATAGTAGATTTTCGCATAATCAACTTCAGACGCATCGCTACCAAAGTCAACTCCTTCAAAGTCACTTGCTTCCAATAAACCTTGCTCCACCAAGATATCCAAATCGATAAAATGAGTGTTTCCTGCGAAGGCTGAGAAAGACTGGTAAGGAGAATCTCCGTAACTAGTTGTTCCTAATGGAAGGATTTGCCAGTAACGTTGTTTTGTACGGACCAAGAAATCAACGAAGTCGTAAGCACTTTGACCAAATGATCCGATCCCGTAGGCTCCTGGGAGAGAAGAGATGTGCATCAACACACCACTTTGACGTTTTTTCATAATAGCACCTCATGTGTTAAAATTAATGGAACGTTGCGTATTTTTGCAGACGCAAACGTTTGCGCTACTTATAAGTATACTCCTTTTCAAGCATAATTGCAAGCGTTTTTAAAAAACTTTTTTGATTATTTTTAAGGAGACTAACCCATTTTAGCAAAGATAACTGAAAACTATCTAATCCTAAAATTTGACTCTCACAGAACAGTCTACAAGGTGCAAATCCTCCTTCAGGAAGCTTGGATTTATATGCAAAAAGACACAAAGGTCTATAGAAAATAGATAGGGATTAGAAACAGGGAGGTACCCCTCCTGATTTCCCTCTTTAGACAGATTCCATCTATTTTTTATTAAAAATACTGTATTCTTATCTATTTCACACTTTTCTTCTATTAAAAAGCAAAATCATGCTATCAAATCAAGCTTAAAAATTTTTTAAAATTTTTGACAAAAACACTTGCAACCGTTTTCTATTTGTGCTATACTAAGCTCATAAAGGAAAACGTTTGCGTTTTTCTTGTCAATAAAACTTGTTATTCTTTAGGAGGAATACACTATGTCATCTAAATTCACGAAGAGCGCTGCTGTGCTTGGAACTGTTACACTTGCTAGCTTGCTTTTGGTAGCTTGCGGAAGCAAAACTGCTGATAAGCCTGCTGATTCTGGTTCATCTGAAGCCAAAGAACTCACTGTATATGTAGACGAAGGATATAAGAGCTATATTGAAGAGATTGCTAAAGCTTATGAAAAAGAAGCTGGCGTAAAAATTACTCTTAAAACTGGTGATGCTCTAGGAGGTCTTGATAAACTTTCACTTGACAACCAATCTGGTAATGTCCCTGATATTATGATGGCTCCATACGACCGTGTAGGTAGCCTTGGTTCTGACGGACAACTTTCAGAAGTGAAATTGAGCGATGGTGCTAAAACAGACGACACAACTAAATCTCTTGTAACCGCTGCTAATGGTAAAGTTTACGGTGCTCCTGCCGTTATCGAGTCACTTGTTATGTACTACAACAAAGACTTGGTAAAAGATGCTCCAAAAACATTTGCTGACTTGGAAAACCTTGCTAAAGATAGCAAATATGCCTTCGCTGGAGAAGATGGCAAAACTACTGCCTTCCTAGCTGACTGGACAAACTTCTACTATGCATACGGACTTCTTGCTGGTAACGGCGGATACGTATTCGGTCAAAATGGTAAAGATCCTAAAGACATCGGTCTTGCCAACGACGGTTCTATCGCAGGTATCAACTACGCTAAATCTTGGTATGAAAAATGGCCTAAAGGTATGCAAGATACAGAAGGTGCTGGAAACTTGATCCAAACTCATTTCCAAGAAGGTAAAACAGCTGCTATCATCGACGGACCTTGGAAAGCTCAAGCTTTCAAAGATGCTAAAGTAAACTACGGAGTTGCAACTATTCCAACTCTTCCAAATGGAAAAGAATATGCTGCATTCGGTGGTGGTAAAGCCTGGGTCATCCCTCAAGCCGTTAAGAACCTTGAAGCCGCACAAAAATTTGTAGACTTCCTTGTTTCAACTGAACAACAAAAAGCCTTATACGATAAGACTAATGAAATCCCAGCTAATACTGAAGCTCGTTCATACGCTGAAGGTAAAAACGATGAGTTGACAACAGCTGTTATCAAACAGTTCAAGAGCACTCAGCCACTGCCAAACATCTCTCAAATGTCTGCAGTTTGGGATCCAGCGAAAAACATGCTCTTTGATGCTGTAAGTGGTCAAAAAGATGCGAAAACATCTGCTAACGATGCTGTAACATTGATTAAAGAAACAATCAAACAAAAATTTGGTGAATAACAAATTTGTTCAAGGGGGGTGGAATTCAAATCCCCCTTTGAATTTATCAATAGAGACACAAATAATTTAGCTTTCTTATAAAAAAGCAGTATCCTATGAAAGGAGTTATTATGGAAAAGCAACAACCTAGTAAAGCAGCCCTGCTGTCTATCATTCCTGGGTTAGGACAGATTTACAATAAACAAAAAGCCAAAGGTTTTATCTTCCTTGGTGTAACCATCGTATTTGTCCTTTACTTCCTAGCACTTGCAGCCCCTGAATTGAGCAACCTCATCACTCTTGGTGACAAGCCAGGTCGTGACAATTCCCTCTTTATGCTGATTCGTGGTGCCTTCCATTTAATCTTTGTAGTCGTTTATGTACTCTTTTATTTCGCAAATATCAAAGATGCACATACGATTGCAAAACGCATTAACAATGGTATTCCAGTTCCACGTACACTCAAGGACATGATCAAAGGAATCTATGAAAATGGCTTCCCTTACCTCTTGATCATTCCATCTTATGTTGCCATGACCTTCGCGATTATCTTCCCAGTTATCGTAACCTTGATGATCGCCTTTACTAACTATGACTTCCAACACTTACCACCAAACAAATTATTGGACTGGGTTGGTTTAACAAACTTTAGTAATATCTGGAGTTTGAGTACCTTCCGTTCTGCCTTTGGTGCTGTTCTTTCTTGGACTATCATCTGGGCTTTGGCAGCTTCTACTTTACAAATCGTAATAGGTATCTTCACAGCTATCATTGCTAACCAACCATTTATCAAAGGAAAACGTATCTTTGGTGTTATTTTCCTTCTTCCTTGGGCTGTTCCAGCCTTCATCACTATCTTGACATTCTCAAACATGTTTAACGATAGTGTCGGAGCTATCAACACTCAAGTATTGCCAATCTTTGCTAAATTCCTTCCTTTCCTTGATGGGGCTCTTATACCTTGGAAAACAGACCCAACTTGGACTAAGATTGCCTTGATTATGATGCAAGGTTGGCTCGGATTCCCATACATCTACGTTTTGACTTTGGGTATCTTGCAATCTATTCCTAACGACCTTTACGAAGCAGCTTATATTGACGGTGCTAATGCTTGGCAAAAATTCCGCAACATCACTTTCCCAATGATCTTGGCTGTTGCGGCACCTACTTTGATTAGTCAATACACCTTCAACTTTAACAACTTCTCTATCATGTACCTCTTCAATGGTGGAGGTCCTGGTAGTGTCGGTGGTGGAGCTGGTTCAACCGATATCTTGATCTCATGGATTTACCGTTTGACAACAGGTACATCTCCTCAATACTCAATGGCGGCAGCTGTTACTTTGATTATCTCTATCATTGTCATCTCAATCTCTATGATCGCATTCAAGAAACTACACGCATTTGATATGGAGGACGTCTAAGATGAATAACTCAATTAAACTCAAACGTAGACTGACTCAAACCCTTACTTACCTCTACTTGATTGGTCTCTCAATCGTGATTATCTATCCACTGTTGATTACCATCATGTCAGCCTTTAAAGCAGGTAACGTCTCAGCCTTTAAACTAGATACTAACATCGACCTCAACTTTGATAACTTTAAAGGCCTTTTCACTGAAACCTTGTACGGTACTTGGTACCTCAACACTTTGATCATCGCCTTAATTACCATGGCTGTTCAAACAAGTATCATCGTACTTGCTGGTTATGCTTACAGCCGTTACAACTTCTTGGCCCGTAAGCAAAGTTTGGTCTTCTTCTTGATTATCCAAATGGTGCCAACCATGGCCGCTTTGACAGCCTTCTTCGTTATGGCGCTTATGTTGAACGCCCTTAACCACAGCTGGTTCCTCATCTTCCTCTACGTTGGTGGTGGTATCCCGATGAATGCTTGGCTCATGAAAGGCTACTTCGATACAGTACCAATGTCTTTAGACGAATCTGCAAAACTAGACGGTGCAGGACACTTCCGCCGCTTCTGGCAAATTGTTCTTCCACTTGTTCGCCCAATGGTTGCCGTACAAGCTCTCTGGGCCTTCATGGGACCTTTTGGGGACTACATCCTCTCTAGTTTCTTGCTTCGTGAGAAAGAATACTTTACTGTTGCCGTTGGTCTCCAAACCTTCGTTAACAATGCGAAGAACTTGAAGATTGCCTACTTCTCAGCAGGTGCTATCCTCATCGCCCTTCCGATCAGTATTCTCTTCTTCTTCCTACAAAAGAACTTTGTTTCAGGACTTACAAGTGGTGGCGACAAGGGATAATATATCCCCGCCACCCTTTTTCATTTTATACTCTTCTAAAATCTCTTCAAACCACGTCAGCTTCCATCTGCAACCTCAAAACAGTGTTTTGAGCAACCTGTGGTTAGCTTCCTAGTTTGCTCTGTGATTTTCATTAAGTATTAACGATTGTTACTGTAAGTAATATCCTTACAACAAGCAATTTTTCTCCTAGACTTGAAATAAAGCGCATTTCTCTATATAATAATACTCATATAGAAAACACCTTTTAGAAAGATACCTATGCTTCCATATCCATTTTCCTATTTTTCAAGTATTTGGGGATTTCGTAAGCCCCTGTCCAAACGTTTCGGACTCAACTGGTTTCAGCTTCTCTTTACCAGTGTCTTCCTTATCAGCTTGTCTATGGTACCCATTGCCATCCAAAACAGCTCCCAAGAGACTTATCCGCTAGAAACCTTCATCGATAATGTCTATGAACCATTGACAGATGAGGTTGTCCGGGATCTCTCTGAGCATGCTGCAATTGTTGATGGTAAATTAACTTATACAGGAACAGCTAGTCAAGCGCCTTCTCTTGTGATTGGCCCCAGTCAAAGCAAGGAATTACCTAAGGACTTGCAACTGCATTTCGACACAAAAGAACTGGTCATCAGCAAGGAAAGTAAAGAGTTGACACGCATCTATTACCGAGCTATTCAGACTGAGAGTTTCAAAAGCAAAGACAGCTTGACCCAAGCGATTTCTAAAGACTGGTACCAACAAAATCGTGTCTATATCAGTCTCTTCCTAGTTCTCGGTGCGAGCTTCCTCTTTGGTTTGAATTTCTTCATTGTCTCTCTAGGAGCTAGTCTTCTCCTTTATATCACTAAGAAATCACGCCTCTTTTCATTTAGAACCTTTAAAGAGTGCTACCATTTTATCTTGAACTGTTTAGGATTACCAACTCTGATTACACTTATTTTGGGACTATTTGGTCAAAATATGACAACCCTCATCACTGTACAAAACATTCTTTTTGTCCTTTATCTGGTCACTATCTTTTATAAAACACATTTCCGTGATCCAGATTACCATAAATAGGAGATTTTTATGCCCGTTACGATTAAAGACGTGGCCAAGGCTGCTGGTGTTTCGCCTTCAACCGTAACCCGTGTTATTCAAAATAAATCAACCATTAGCGACGAAACAAAAAAACGCGTTCGCAAGGCTATGAAGGAACTCAACTACCATCCCAACCTCAATGCTCGCAGCTTGGTAAGCAGTTATACGCAAGTTATCGGCTTAGTTCTTCCTGATGACTCAGATGCCTTCTACCAGAATCCTTTCTTTCCATCGGTTCTACGCGGCATCTCTCAAGTCGCATCTGAAAATCACTATGCCATTCAGATAGCAACAGGAAAAGATGAGAAGGAGCGTCTCAACGCTATTTCACAAATGGTCTACGGCAAGCGTGTAGATGGGCTAATCTTTCTCTATGCCCAAGAAGAAGACCCTCTCGTAAAACTCGTAGCAGAAGAACAGTTCCCCTTCCTTATCTTAGGTAAATCTCTATCTCCTTTCATCCCACTTGTCGACAACGATAATGTTCAAGCTGGTTTTGATGCAACCGAATATTTCATCAAAAAAGGCTGCAAACGCATTGCCTTTATCGGAGGAAGTAAAAAGCTCTTCGTGACCAAAGACCGTTTAACAGGCTATGAACAGGCGCTTAAACATTACAAACTTACCACTGACACCAATCGCATCTACTTTGCAGACGAGTTTCTGGAAGAAAAGGGCTATAAATTTAGCAAGCGATTATTCAAGCACGATCCACAAATTGATGCCATCATCACAACCGATAGCCTCCTAGCTGAAGGGGTCTGTGACTACATCGCTAAGCACCAACTGGATGTCCCTGTTCTCAGCTTTGACTCAGTCAATCCCAAGCTCAATTTAGCAGCCTATATAGATATCAATAGCCTAGCCCTCGGACGCACTTCTTTAGAAACTATTCTCTGCATCATCAATGATTCTAAAGAAAATAGACAAATCTGCTACCGTCAGTTAATCGCCCACAAAATTATTGAAAAATAAAAACCAGTTCGCGCTGGTTTTTTTATCACTAATTTTCTGTTTCAACGAATCGTCCCAGAATATGAACATTCTCAGATACAGAGACAAAGGCGCCTGGATCCACTTGTGTCATAATCTGTTTAAATTCATTAAACTCTGCACGTGTAATGACAGTAATTAAAACTGCCTTTCTCTCGTGATTATAGGTTCCTTCTGCATCGTGGATCATGGTTGCTCCGCGGTGCAATTTTTTATGGATTTTTTCAATTACCTTGTCTGGATGATTGGTCACAATCATGGCCTGCATGCGTTTTTGCTTGGTAAAGACCGCATCTGTCACACGGCTAGAGACAAAGATGGTAATCATAGAGTAAAGAGCGTATTTCCAACCAAAAGTCAAACCTGCTATCAGCATGATGGTCCCATTTACTAAGAAAGAAATACTGCCGACATTCTTACCTGTTTTCTTGCGAATGGTCAGACTGACGATATCCGTCCCACCACTGGAGATATTGTTGCGAAGAGCAAAACCAATCCCCAAGCCCATGACAACACCCCCAAAAAGGGCATTGATAATAGGATCCTCCGTCAAGGTCGCCACAGGGACAAACTGGATAAAGAAGGAACTCATGGATACCGTGATAAAGGTAAAGACGGTGAACTTATGGCCAATCTGATACCAAGCCAAGACCATCAAAGGAAAATTAATGGCGTAGAAGGTCAGCGAAATCGGAATGTGAAAACCAAACCAGTGATTACTCAAGGCAGAGATAATCTGTGCCAGACCTGTCGCACCACTCGAATACACATGCCCTGGTTGGAAAAAGAAATTGACCGCTACTGCTGATAGAAAACCATATACCAGAGAAGCTGAAATCTTCTCGTCATATTTTTCCCGAGAGATACTTTGTAAGACACGTAAAATTTTTATCTGATAAGCAAAGCGGCGCAGATAATAGCGCCACCGCTTAATTCGTTTTGCTTGTTTCATCTTCTTCTACTTGTAAGCTGAGTTCCTCTAGTTGTTTGAGAGCTACTGTTGAAGGAGCTTGTGTCATTGGGTCAGTTGCCTTGTTGTTCTTAGGGAAGGCAATGACTTCACGGATATTTTCTTCTCCTGCAAGCAACATGACAAATCGGTCAAGCCCGATAGCCAAGCCACCGTGTGGTGGGAAACCATAGTCCATGGCTTCAAGAAGGAAGCCAAACTGGTCATTTGCTTCTTCAGCTGAGAAACCAAGAGCCTTGAACATGCGTTCTTGAAGGTCTTTTTGGTTGATACGGAGGCTACCACCACCAAGCTCATAACCGTTCAAGACGATATCGTAAGCAATGGCACGAACCTTAGCCAAATCACCTTCTAATTCGTGAGCTGTCTCTTCCTGTGGAAGAGTGAATGGATGGTGGGCGCTCATGTAACGACCTTCTTCTTCAGACCATTCAAACATTGGCCAGTCAACCACCCAAAGGAAGTTGAACTTATCATTATCAATCAAACCAAGCTCTTTGGCGATACGTCCACGCAGGGCACCAAGCGTTGCATTTGCTACCTCAAGCGTATCCGCCACAAAGAGAACCAAGTCCTTATCTTCAAGAGCAAGCGCTGTTGTCAATTCTGCTTGGATGCCTGTCAAGAACTTGGCAACTGGTCCGTTTAATTCTCCATCAACCACCTTGACCCAAGCAAGGCCTTTGGCACCATATTGTTTGGCTACTTCTGTCATCTTGTCGATGTCTTTACGTGAATAGTTGTCCGCAGCGCCTTTGACTACAATTGCTTTTACAGCAGGTGCTTCTGAAAAGACTTTAAAGTCTACACCTTTGACCACTTCTGTCAAGTCCTGAAGCAACATGTCAAAACGGGTATCTGGCTTGTCAGAACCGTAAAGAGCCATCGCATCATCGTATTTCATACGAGGGAAAGGCAGAGTGACTTCAATGCCTTTTGTTTCCTTCATGACGCGCGCAATCAAACCTTCTGTGATATCTTGGATTTCTTGCTCAGTAAGGAAAGACGTTTCCAAGTCGACCTGAGTGAACTCAGGCTGGCGGTCACCACGCAAGTCCTCATCACGGAAACATTTGACGATTTGGTAGTAGCGGTCAAAACCAGCATTCATCAAGAGCTGTTTCGTGATTTGTGGACTTTGAGGAAGAGCATAGAAATGCCCTTTATTAACACGAGATGGCACCAAGTAGTCACGCGCCCCTTCTGGCGTTGACTTAGAAAGGAATGGTGTCTCCACGTCGATAAACTCCAACTCATCCAAGTAGTTGCGGATAGAGTGGGTCACCTTAGCACGAAGTTTAAGATTTTCCAACATTTCTGGGCGACGAAGGTCAAGGTAACGGTAACGCAAACGCGTATCGTCATTGGCCTCAATGCCATCCTTAATCTCAAATGGTGTTGTCTTAGCTGTATTAAGCACTGTCAAAGCCGTCACGTTCAACTCGACGGCACCAGTTGGCAACTTATCATTGGCTTGCTCACGCGCAGCGACCTGACCAGTCACCTCGATAACAAATTCGCTACGAAGGCTTTCAGCTGTTGCCATGACCTCAGCAGAAACTTTTTCAGGGTTGATAACCAACTGCATGATTCCTTCACGGTCACGAAGGTCGATAAAGATCAAACCACCGAGGTCACGACGACGGCCAACCCATCCTTTCAAGGTTATTTCTTGTCCGATGTGTTCCTCACGAACACGACCAGCATACATACTACGTTTCATGTTTTCTCTCCTCTTTTATTCTGTTACTATTTTACCATAAAAGCGCAGGCTCTTCATGAAAATCAGCAGAAAAGTTTGCCAGTCTTTAAAAATCAGGTAAAGTCCCTAAAAATTAGCGCCCATACAAAAAATCCGATGAAGTTCACCGGACTCTTTTATTTTGAATTGTTGCCTGCTTTACGCTTTTCAGCGATTTCGGCTGCCTTTCGAGGCAAGACAATTTCTGTTGTATAAGCTGTCCCAAAGCGCAAGACACCTGCAATAGGGGCAAAGACAACTGCTAGATAGTTGTAGAAGAAATCGCCCTTAAAGGCATAAGCTAGCGCCCCAATGATGAAAAATAGAACAACTGCTTGAATCACTGCTAATAAAATTACTCGTTTCATGTGACCTCCTGACTCTATTATAGCATGAGTATCATCAAAAAGCCGACTAAATTATTCAAAGCGTGGAGAGAAATACTGTAGACCAGACCTTTTCTGCTAATATAGGCCAATCCCAAACTAAAACCAAGGCTAAAATAGACAAAAAATTGTTGCACATCACCTGGGAAATGAATCAAGGTAAACAGAACACTGGATACCAGAAGAAAAATCAGAGTTTGTTTACTATTGTCCTGCTTAGGAAAGAGGTAGCGTGCTAACATCCCTCTAAAGATAAGTTCTTCCGTCAAAGGAGCAAAAATAACGACCGCAAAGAATGAGAAAAGTGGTTGAGACAAGGTCAAGTCTATCGCTATTTGCTGATTTACTGAAGGGTCATTTGGCAAGAAAAACTGGACAACCAGAGATAAGAACCAAACCAAGGCAGGAACCCAAATAAATCGGTTGAAGCCACTCTTCTCAATACGAACAGGACCTTTCTGATACCATTTGTAAATACCGTACACATAAACTCCAGCCAAGGCCACATAGAGTAGGGTAACAGCATAGGGTGAAGCGCCTAAGGCAAGCGAAGTAGTCGCGAGCCCCTGAATGAAGCCATAGATGAATAAAAAGGATAGAAGGGCTAGAAAAAACCAGCCAAGGTTTTTAAGTAGTTTCATAAAGTTCTCCTATCTTGCTTTATAACTGTTTTTCAATACAAAGAGGTTCGCTATTCCTAACACAAGTACCCAGGCAAGTAACATACCAATATTAGAAAAAGATATTTCCCCACCTTTTTTATTTAAAAGATTTACAATAGGACCAACGAACGAGTAATCCAACACTTTCTGAGCCGTATCATTTTGAAGAGCAATTATGGGTAAAAAAGATACGATTAGCATAGGGAAGATACTATAAACTTGCGCTTTAGATTGAGTATCTGACACCGCACCGATTAGAAGGTTGAGAAAAATAACACTAATAGTTGCTAAGACCAAATAGATAACGTAGGCAACTAAATAACCCGATACATCTACTCTAAGATAGATGGGAAGTACAATCATAGCAAGTAACATTATCAGAATAGGGAGAACAAGCATACTGAAAGTATATTCTGTTGCTGTCACACCACTTAGGATGAGTGATTTCAGATTTCGTTTTTCCTTATCTTCTGCCATCATAATCGATACCATATAACCACTTCCCATACTCAAGACCATGGTCAAACTCGTAGAGAGGAGAAACATACTCAATTCTCCATTCTTATTCATGAATTCGTTATATAAAACAGCAATACCAAAAGGCATCAATAAAGTCGCTAACAAAGTTGAATTGCTAATAAGAACTTGCACTCTTAACCATAGTAGGGCATTTAATTTTCTAAACATCTAACTTTTCTCCTGTTAATCTGATAAAGATCTCTTCTAAAGTCGGCTCACAAGAGTGAACCACCATCAAATCTGTCGTGTCTAAATGTGGTAATTCTTCAAATGAAACTATCTGTTCTCGTCCATCTTTATAAGCTACACGTACTTTCTTATCCACATGGTACTTCTGGATAATATCTTGCGGACTTCCATACTCTATTAAGTTTCCCTTATTTAAAAGAGATAAGCGATCACAAAGCAGAGTTGCTTCATGCATATCATGCGTGGTCAGAAAGATAGTTGTCCCCGCCTGCTTTAATTCTTGAAGTAGGGTATGAATCATCTTAGATGTTGTAGGATCTAAGCCACTTGTTGGCTCATCTAGGAAGAGGATCTTAGGAGCGTTAAGAAGGGCACGGGCCAAGAACATTCGTTGTTTCATTCCAGTAGATAACTTTTCTGCGATAATATCTTTAGCATCTGCCAATCCAACCTGTTGGAGCACCTGATTTACTCTATCTGACTTGAGACCATATAACTTAGCATAGATGAGAAGATTTTTGTAAAGACTCATCTTTTCATAAAAACCACTTCCATCACTAACAATACCAATTTGTTCCAAATCATTTGAGGTTAAATCTTGAGAATTCTTGCCTAACAAAACTGTTTTACCTTGATCTGCAGCCAACTGACCTGTCAAGACATTGATCATGGTTGTTTTACCTGAGCCAGAAGGGCCAAGAAAACCAAAGATTTCTCCCTCCTTAATCTCAAAAGAAATCTGATGAAGAGCTTTTTTGCTCCCAAAACTTTTGCTTACATTTTCAACACGAATCATAGAAACTCCTTTATTTAAAATAACGTTTCACCATAGGCAACTGCATCACATTGATATAAATATGGATGGCTCCTACAAGCAAGAAGGCTAGTAGTTGAATCTCTCCTGTCAAGAAAGAAATGATAATAAGAAAAACATATAAGGCTGGTAAGACATATTGGTTTAATTGGAATAAAATCCGAAAACTCTGTTCAAAATTAGCCTGGCGCTCCCCTTCATCATAAGAATTGATATAGTCCAAGACATCCTTTGGTGTAGAGAAAAATGCCAAATCAAACTGACGAACAATCGCAATTGTTTTAAAAAGAGATTTTTGAGCGACTAAGGATAGCACAAAGACTAAGAAAGAGAGGAAAAATGTTTGGTGGCCTGTATGCAATATAACCACTTCATTTAATGAGAGAAAAATAGACAATGAAATTGCTACGCTTGCAATATTAAAAGCAATGGTTCCAAACTCGAGATTCCGATACATCTGCACATAATAGGTTTCATTCAGATTATCATCCATTTCCTCTTGATACAAGGAATGAAATTTTCTGCTTTTCTTTAGGAAATTGAAAGTCAAAAAAAGAATAATGACGGCTAGTAGTAAGCTGATAGCTGATAGCCATGGTATCAAGGGTTTTACATCTAACATAATTCCGTGGGATTCGGCAACAGCCTTAAACATCCCTACAAAAATGCCCAAGAAAAATCCCAAGACAACAACCATTAAAAACAACAATCCACGTTTCTTTTTCTTTTCCATATTCATTCTCCTTATTTACTTGCTAGATTTTTGGATTTCTTTTCAATCCAGTCAACGACTGGGATAAGAGCAAAGTAGGCCCAGATAAATTGGTCGCTGTAATAGAGATCAAACCATCCTAGATTTGTTCCAATTAGTAGACACAGGCTGACTAATAGAGCTATGGCAACTACATAATAGATTACTTTATACTTGTTCATCATTTTTCTCCTTCTTCTTCAACCAGTTGAAAATGGACAAGAGGACTAAGTTAACCCAAAATAAATACTTACTTTCAACAAAATAGAACCACCCCAGTAATGTTCCAATCATAGCGAAAGCATTCACAATGAGGACAAGAACACTCATATAATAGATCACTTTATACTTGTTCATCACTCGTCCTCCTCCAAGCGAAATACCGATTCGACTGTTTCGTTGAAAATTTGAGATATTTTCAGAGCAATGATAATGGATGGGGTGTACTCATCCCGTTCTAGTAGGCTAACGGTCTGTCTGGAAACCCCTGCCAACTTGGCTAGTTCGGTTTGATTGAGACTATCGCGAGCCCGCAGCTCTTTTAGACGATTTTTTAGTTGCATGTTACACACCTACTCTCCATCAAATTCAACGGTTTGGATATCCTCAATACGTTGTAACTTGATTTTTTCTTTTCTCGTCTTATCTACGTATCGTAGCTTGACCCATTCCTCATCAACATCCACAACTTCCCAAAAATTTGTTCCAAATAGTTCTCCAATGATTGTTGGTTTCTTTCCAATCATTTCTTGCAATAATCTTGACATTTCTATATTTCCTTTCTCTTTTCTTTCGATTACCTTTAACCTCTTCTCTATCCGCTTGATTTTCTTAGATTGACTCATATAAATCAAGACGAGAAAAGGAAACAAAATCCATACCCACATGTGGCTCCCTCCTATTTCTTAACTTGCTTATATTGTAACACATCTTTTTCTTTTTGACAAGCATATTTGTCAAAAAGTTTATGATTTTTGTCATTTTGCAAAAGAAAAAGGTCAGGAATAAGATCCTGACCAGTTTTTCTACTATTAAAAGCCTAATTTTTCAAAGATTTCTGAGAAGTTTTGGCTGATTGTCTCAAGTGACACTTGAACTTCTTCTCGGGTTTGGTTATTCTTAACCGTTACTTGTCCGCTTTCGACTTCGCTCTCTCCTAGGGTGATGAGGGTCTTAGACGCAAAGACATCGGCCGACTTGAACTGAGCTTTGAGTTTACGGTTGAGGTAATCACGCTCTGCTTTGAAACCTTGTTGGCGAAGGACTTGCACCAATTCCAAGGCCTTGACATTTGCTCCTTGACCCAAGACTGCGATATAGACATCTAGGGCGTTTTCGATAGGGAGGGTCACACCTTGCTTTTCAAGAATGAGAAGCAAGCGCTCTACACCAAGTCCAAAACCAAATCCAGCAGTTTCAGGGCCTCCAAAGTAAGAAACCAAACCATCGTAACGGCCACCCGCACAGACTGTCAGGTCATTGCCCTCAATCTCAGTGATAAACTCGAAAATAGTGTGATTGTAGTAGTCCAGACCACGCACCATATTGGTATCGATAATATAGTCTACTCCAAGATTTTCCAACATCTGACGCACAGCATCAAAATGAGCTTGACTTTCTTCATCAAGGAAGTCCAAGATAGACGGCGCATTCTCTACTGCTACCTTGTCTTCTTTTTCTTTAGAGTCCAAGACACGGAGAGGATTTTCCTCCAAACGACGTTGGCTATCCTTAGATAAACTCTCCTTGAGTGGTGTCAAATAGTCAATCAAGGCTTGGCGGTAGGCTGCACGGCTCTCAGGATTTCCAAGAGTATTGAGGTGCAACTTGACACCTTGGATGCCGATTTCTTTCAAGAAATGGGCTGCCATCGCGATTGTTTCCGCATCGGTAGCTGGATTGCTAGAGCCAAAACACTCAACCCCAATCTGGTGGAATTGGCGCAAACGCCCTGCCTGTGGACGCTCATAACGGAACATAGGTCCCATGTAGTAGAACTTGCTTGGCTTTTGCACTTCTGGGGCAAAGAGTTTATTTTCTACATAAGAACGGACAACGGGTGCAGTTCCTTCTGGACGGAGGGTAATATGGCGCTCACCCTTGTCATAGAAATCGTACATTTCCTTGGTTACGATATCCGTTGTATCTCCGACAGAGCGACTGATAACCTCGTAATGCTCAAAAATAGGCGTGCGCACTTCTGCGTAGTTGTAGCGCTTGAAAATTTCACGGGCAAAGCCTTCAACGTACTGCCACTTGGCAGACTCAGCAGGTAAAATATCCTGCGTTCCTTTTGGTTTTTGTAATTTCATAGGGAATCCTCTTTAAACTTAATAGTCTTATTTTACCATAAATAGAGGGATTAAGACAGTGAGAAAAAATTTAGGATTTATACTCAATGAAAATCAAAAAGCAAACTAGGAAGTTAGCCGCAGGTTGCTCAAANNCTGACGAAGTCAGTAACATCTATACGGTAAGGCGACGTTGACGTGGTTTGAAGAGATTTTCGAAGAGTATTAGATATCATTTTTGAGATTAAGAATCGTCAAAAGAATAGCTAGCAAGGAAAGGACAACAAATAGCATCCAAGTCAACTGTATATTCCATACAGCTATAAGTGAAAAACAGGCTGTTCCCACAGGTATGGACAAGGTAAACAATAAACCTAAAAAATTACTGGTACGAGCTAGAACCTCTGGGGCTAGATTTTTCATGAGCATGGCACTAATCTTTGGCGAAACTTTACCAGACACATACAGAGTTAAAAAGAGAAATAGTGAACCAAGTACGATTTGATTGAATAAATTAGCCAGACCAATTAGAGTGAGCCCTACGGTAGCCCACATCATCAATCTAGGCAGGGACTGCTTCCCAAAATAATCATTGCCCGTAAGGCTACTGATGATGATTGCTAACAAAACACAGACTTGATTGATAAATAATGCCTCTGTGTAAGAAAAGTCCAAAAGAGAATGGCTCAAAAAGAAGATATTATAAATTCCACCCAAAGCGCCACCCAAGGCATTGATAAGCAAGACAGCAAAGAGCATAAAACCAAAGTTTTTCTGTCCACCTTTAAGAAAAACGAGACGTAAATTTCGATAAATCGTTAGAAACTGGTCTTTGATAGGAAGCTTCTCATTTTTTAGTGATTCACCATCAGCAGATGACATTGACAGACTCAATTTGCTTCTTCCTAAAAAGAGAACAGAAGCTGATACGAGGAAAAAACAGGCATTGATTCCCGCAACGAGGGAAAAATTGTTGACCGATAGACCTAAGAGCCAGACTCCAAAAGCTTGACCCCCAATAGCTGAAATATAGGTGATGAACTGGGAAAAAGAATAAGCCTCCATCAGATCATCTTCAGCTACTTTTTCTTTAATGAGAGGCATGCGCAGGCCACCTGCAAAATCACTGATGACATCACTAATGACATTGATTAAACACAGGCTAGAAAAGGCAAAGAGACTAGCTTGCTGTACAACTAGGGCTGCTAGAAAAAATAAAACCGCCTGAAACAAACCGCTATAGACCATCCATTTGACCTTGTCCCTCGTATAATCTGCCCGAATCCCTACAAAAACTGTAAAGAGAGTCGGAAGAATCATGATAATATTCGCCGTAGCAACAGCAAAAGATGCTTGTTGCAAGGTCGATGCATAGACGATAAAGACCAGATTAAAAATCGAAGCACCAAAAGCATTGAAGAAGCGTGACAAAGTCAAGAGTCGATAAGCTTGATTTCTAAACAATAATTTCATAGGTAATCTCCCTTCTTGTTCTAATCCCTATATGAAGTATGACTATAGTATAGCACTTAGAAATTCTAGAGGAAAAACTTTTGAATATATGCAACAAATAAAATGAGCAAAAAGAAACGATAGAATTGCTCCAGTGACACGAGAGAGCCCATCAGTTCTATCGCTTAAAATTTCAAATTATTTTCTTAGTTTGCAGATATTCAACAATCGGTCGTTTTTCTATAGTATTCAGCAGATTTATTACAGCCAAGCATCTCAAAAATACGGACAGCATCTTCCATCTTTTTCTGACCTTCCTTGACTCTGCCTTGCTTGCTATCAAGGAGACCCTCTGCCCACAAATAGACAATTCGGAAATAGGTTTCATTTTCATTGTAAAAATGCTCTTCGATAACACGTTTAAAATAAGAGGCATTAGTAAATTCTTCACACTCAATGCTGGCTAAAAAGCCATTCAATAGTATAGTGTGAAAAAGGTTTCGATTGCCAGACATTTCCATTAGAAAATCAGATTTACGTACCATTTCTCGTACATATCTAGTAAAAAGAGAAACAGATAGAAAGGCTGAACTGACTGAAAATAAATTGAGTTCATAGATTCCCCAGATCTCGGTAGAAAACAGATAGTCATGAAGGACTTTCCCCTCCTCTGCCGTTAACTCTACCCTTTCGTCCATGCTCTTCATATAAGACTTTATAAGAATGGCATTTAGAATATGTTTCTGTTTGTTTTGAGAATGGGCATGCTCTTGATACTCCCTGCGATACAAGTCCTCAAGCGGAGCTATATTCTTTGGATCCAAGACATCTATGATTTCTTTTCTCAACTCAGAATCTGTATCATACTGAAAACCTCTCGCCAGAAAGAGGATTTCCTCCACACTGGCCGATATATTTTCTAGGGCAAATAGAAACTTTTCCACCGAAAGCTCACTCTGACCTGTTTCAAAGCGGGACAACATAGACGGCGAAAATTGTCCTCCAGTTGCTTGTCTCAGCGAGATATTTCTTGACTCTCGTAATTGTCTAAAGACTTTTCCAATCTGCTCCATAGGCTTCCCCTTGATTCCGTATTTTCTTCATTTTATCATATTTTTCAGAAAATTCATCAAAAACTTGCCAAATTGTCAGAATTATGAGAAAATAGAGGATATTTATCACGTGGAGGGACTGTAATGAGAGACGATATCAAAATCAATGACCGTGCTTTGGCCTTAAAAAACCAAATTATCGAAAAACTAGAGAAGGTTTTTGATACAGATGTGGAATTGGATGTTTACAATCTAGGGCTGATTTATGAAATCAATCTGGACGAAACAGGCCTCTGCAAGATTGTCATGACCTTCACCGATACTGCCTGCGATTGCGCCGAAAGCCTGCCTATCGAAATCGTTGCAGGTCTCAAACAAATCGAGGGTATCGAAGATGTCAAGGTTGAAGTTACCTGGTCGCCTGCTTGGAAAATCACACGAATCAGTCGCTACGGCCGTATTGCCCTTGGACTACCACCTCGTTAAGTAGGCAAATTACTCTTGAAGATGAAAAAAAGCAAGCCGAAGTTGGCTTGCTTTTTAAATTTACTTTTTACCTGACTTGTCCATATTCCAGAAGTCTGTCACGGCTCCGCGTGAAGCAGATGATACGATGTGGGCGTATTTACCGAGGACACCACGGCTATAAAGTGGTGGCAAGGTTGTTTCTGCCTTGCGTTTTTCAAGTTCTTCTTCGGATACTGCCATGGAAATTTCTTTGGTATCTTGGTCAACCGTAACAATATCGCCTGTACGAAGGTAGGCAATTGGTCCACCATCCTGAGCTTCAGGAGCGATATGTCCAACAACCAGACCATAAGTACCACCAGAGAAACGGCCATCCGTCAAGAGGGCAACCTTATCTCCTTGACCTTTACCAACAATCATGGATGAAAGTGACAGCATCTCAGGCATACCAGGACCACCCTTAGGCCCAACGAAACGAACAACGACTACATCGCCATCAACGATTTCATCTGTCAGAACGGCCTGAATCGCATCTTCTTCTGAGTCAAAGACCTTAGCTGGTCCAACGTGACGGCGCACTTTAACACCTGATACCTTGGCAACCGCACCGTCAGGGGCAAGATTCCCGTGCAAGATGATAAGCGGACCATCCGCACGTTTTGGATTTTCAAGTGGCATGATAACTTTTTGACCTGGTGTAAGGTCTGCAAAGTCAGCCAAGTTTTCAGCTACAGTCTTACCAGTACATGTAATGCGGTCTCCGTGAAGGAAACCATTTGCCAAGAGGTATCTCATAACCGCAGGCACACCACCGACTTCGTAAAGGTCTTGGAAGACATACTGACCAGATGGTTTCAAGTCGGCCAAGTGAGGCACACGTTCTTGGATCGTATTGAAGTCCTCAAGTGACAAGTCAACATTGGCAGCATGAGCAATGGCAAGCAAGTGAAGAGTGGCGTTTGTAGAACCACCGAGAGCCATCGTTACAGTGATGGCATCTTCAAAGGCTTCACGAGTCAAGATATCTGATGGCTTGAGACCGAGCTCCAACATCTTGACAACAGCACGTCCTGCTGCTTCGATATCTTCTTTTTTATCAGCTGATTCAGCTGGGTGAGATGAAGATCCTGGCAAACTCATACCGAGAACTTCGATAGCAGTCGCCATGGTATTAGCTGTGTACATACCACCACAACCACCAGGGCCAGGGCAGGCATTACATTCAAGACGTTTCACGTCCTCAGCCGTCATATCACCGTGATTCCATTTTCCGATACCCTCAAAAACAGAAACCAAGTCAATGTCTTTTCCATCCAGTTTTCCAGGGGCGATAGTACCACCGTAAGCGAAAATAGCTGGGATATCCATATTGGCAATGGCAATCATAGAACCAGGCATGTTCTTGTCACAACCCCCGATAGCGACAAATGCATCCACATTGTGACCACCCATAGCTGCCTCGATTGAGTCCGCAATAATATCACGAGATGTCAAAGAGAAACGCATACCAGGCGTTCCCATGGCAATCCCGTCTGCTACGGTAATAGTCCCAAACTGTACAGGCCAAGCACCTGCCGATTTGACACCTTCTTTGGCTAATTTCCCAAAATCATGCAAGTGAATGTTACATGGTGTATTTTCCGCCCAAGTCGAAATAACCCCAACAATCGGTGTTTCAAAGTCCTTATCTGTCATACCAGTCGCACGAAGCATGGCACGGTTTGGCGATTTTACCATACTGTCATAAATGCTACTGCGGTGACGTTTATCTAATTCAGTCATTTGTTCCCTCCCATTTCAGTTTTTACTATTATAGCACATTTTAAAAGCAATGAACAGAAGAAAATTCTTGAATTTTCAGAAAATTCTATATACATATAAACATTTTAAATTAAAAACAACAAAGCGGATCAGGGCACTTTCTGATTACCAGAATATGCTTTTAATCCGCTTGCTTTAAATAACGTAATGTAATTTTTACAGAAGTTCTTTCAGATAAGTGTATTTAACATCTATCTTGCATTATAAAACTCTAGAACTTTCTCTTTTATATTCGATTCACTCAAACCATACTCATTAAGAAGATAATCCATTTTCCCAACTTGACCGAATCTTTCTTGAACACCCATCCGATGAATTTTTGTTATTCCATCATCAGAGAATAATTCACATAAAGCACTGCCAATTCCACCTATCTGATTGTGGTTTTCTACAGTAAATATAGTTTTTCCACTTAACATTGTTTTTATCTGTTCTGGTATCGGTTTAATTCTAAATAAATCTATCACACCTACTGAATAACCTAATTTAGACAGTTCATCCGCAACTCGAATACTTGGAGCAACCATTATGCCAGAAGCAACTATTACAACATCTTCACCGTGTCTTAACTCAATGTAGCCTTTAGAAAAATCTTCTCCACCTTGATATACAGCCTCTGGAGCCTTTCTAATTGTTCGAATATATTTTAGTCCTTTTAAGTCTAATGTCTGGTTCAAGATTTCACGAAATTGGATATCATCAGTTGCTTCAAAAATGATCGATTTAGGAATTAAACGTAACAATCCAATTTCTTCAAATGGCATATGTGTTCCACCATTCATCTCTGCCGTTACTCCTGCATCTGAGCCAATCACAGTGGCATCCAATTGTGCGTACCCAAGAGAAATAAATAATTGATCAAATACTCTTCTTGAAGCAAAAGGGCCAAATGTATGAAGATAAGGTCTAAACCCCTGAATAGATAAACCTGCTGCAAGCCCGACCATTTCTGCTTCCATTATTCCAACATTCACATAACGGTCTCCAAAGTCCTTTTCAAGATTATTAGTAGCCATAGAACTTGACAAGTCTGCTTCTAAAACTACTATATCAGAATAACTTTGGTTAGCCTCTAAAAGGAAATCTCTATACACATGTCGTAATTCTTTCGCACTTCTCATCATTCTGTTTCCTCCAATTCCTGACTTAATCTTTCTACAACTGAAGTTAACATTTGTCTCTCCTCTACAGTAGGGCGAAGATGATGATTGGATTTCATTTCTTCCAGCTCTCGAACTCCTTGACCTTTAATAGTGTCTAATACAATACACTTAGGAGATGAATTATTTGACTGTTTTAATTGGATAATCCCTTCATAAATTCCTCTAATATCTGAACCATTGACCCTAATGGATTCAAATCCAAATGCTGAGAATTTTTCTACAAAATCACCTGGATTACAAATATCCTTTGTAAAACCATCTAATTGTTTTTTGTTATCGTCTACAAATACAATTAAATTAGATAACTGTTGATGAGAAGCAAACTGTATAGCCTCCCAACATTGTCCCTCATTTAACTCACCATCTCCAACAATAGCATAGGTATAAAAGGGACTTTTTCTTATTCTCTGACCATATGCAAGTCCGGTTGCAACACTAATTCCCTGTCCTAAAGAGCCAGTTGTCATATCTATGCCCGGCGTTAGATTTCTATCAGGATGCGACGGCAATTTGGTTCCATTTGTATTTAAAGAATATAAGAATTCTTTGTCAAAGAAACCATTCAAATAGAGTGTGCTATATAAAGCCGGCCCAGCATGCCCCTTGGATAGAACAAAATAATCTCTATCTCGTGATGCAAATATTTCTGGAGTCATTGGCATTATTTCACCATAAAGCACCGCTAAAACTTCTACGATAGACAGACTCCCTCCATAATGGCCGAATCCAAGATGATTCAATGTTCTAAGAGTATTTAATCGGATTTTAGTCGCAAATTTTCTTAACTCATCTTCTCTATTTTCACTTAAAATCATCCCTTATTCCTCCTTTGCAGATGGCTTTTTAATAAAGGATACTCCAAACATAACTGCTAGAATAAGAACAAGACCAATAACAATGCCTGCTTGTGAGCCAAATTGATTCAACATTCCTAAAATAATTCCTGATAGACCAAAATCTGCATCTGAGAAAGTTGAACCTTGGAAACCAAGTCCTCCCAAAACCGGCATTAAAAAGACTGGAAGAAAACTAATTAAAATACCTTGTAAAAATGCTCCAATAGTGGCTCCACGAACACCACCAGATGCATTACCGATGACACCTGCAGTCGCTCCGCAGAAGAAATGAGGCACAACACCTGGTAAAATAACAACCGTTCCTGAAGCAATCATAATTGCCATACTCACTAAACCACCAACAAAACTAGAGATAAATCCAATTAGAACTGCATTGGGTGCATAAGTATAAACAATCGGACAATCCAAAGCAGGTTTTGAATTAGGTACAAGACGCTCTGAAATACCTTTAAAGGCTGGAACAATTTCACCCAAAATAAGGCGAACACCTGCTAAAATAACAAATACCCCTGCTGCAAATTGACCTGCTAATTGTAAAGCATAAACTAGACCACTTGTACCACTACTGATTTCTTTTTCTATATATTCTGACCCTGCAAAGATAGCTACAATAATGTAAATAACTGCCATGGATAAAGTAATGCTAACAGTACTATCACGTAAAAAAGTTAAACTCTTTGGAAATTTAATGTCCTCTGTTGATTTTGATTTGTCACCGATAAGGCTACCAGTAAAACCACTCAACCAATATCCCAAAGAACTGAAATGACCTAAAGCCACCTTGTCATTTCCAGTTAATTGAACCATATATTTTTGCACAAATGCTGGGGAAATACTCATAATAATACCGAGCGCTAATCCACCTAGTAAGATAAGAGGCAAACTTGTAAAGCCAGCAACTGATAAAATGACCGCAATCATACACGCCATATATAGAGTGTGGTGCCCTGTTAAAAAGATATATTTGAATCGAGTAAAACGAGCAATTAAGATATTGAATACCATACCTGCAAACATAATCATTGCAGTAGCTGAGCCATATGTTGTTAAAGCTACAGCTACAATTGCTTCATTATTTGGTACAACTCCAGATAAATGAAAAGCATGCTCAAACATGGTACCAAATGGATTTAAAGAATTTTGCACAATTCCTGCACCACCAGATACAACTAAGAAACCAACAAAGGTCTTAATTCCGCCTTTAATAATATCAGGTAATTTCTTCTTCTGAAGCACTAATCCTAAGATTGCAATTAAAGCTACTAAAATAGCTGGTGTACTAACAATATCCAATATGAACTTCATCATGACGCTAGCCTCCTATATAAGTTCTTTTTCTTCACAAATTTTAGTAATTAATTCTCGTAGCTCGTCCATATCAATAATACTATTTAAGATACGAACATCTCCAAGATGACTAGCTGAATCAGCTAGATCACGACCAACAATCCAAATATCAGCTGCATTTGGATCTGCTCCACCTAAATCATAGTGTTCAACTTCTACATCTGAAACATTCAAATCACTCAATACAGATTCAATATTCATCTGTACCATAAAACTTGAACCTAATCCTGAACCACAAGCTGT
Organism: Streptococcus sp. 5004; assembly: GCF_013276755.1. GTDB lineage: Bacteria > Bacillota > Bacilli > Lactobacillales > Streptococcaceae > Streptococcus. The sequence continues at coordinate 26,730 of NZ_VMLP01000016.1, forward strand.
ACCAATTTTTAACATTATCTAATCCTCCTGTTTAATTATCATTTCAATGTCATCATAGTTTTTTGATGATATTAAAGTTTGAACATGATTTTTATCTCTTAAAATTGTTGTTAAATGTGACAAAGCCTTTAAATGACTCTCATTATCAATGGCTGCAATACAAATCAACAATCTTACCTCTTGTTCTGGATTATCCAATAAATAAATCGGTTCTTCCAAAACTAACATTGACATTCCTATTTCATTCACACCCTCATCTGGACGAGCGTGAGGAATTGCTACTCCCTTCCCTAAATTAATAAAAGGCCCAAACTCTTCTACTTTTTGAATCATTGCCTCAGGGTAGTTCTCAGTTATCTTATCTTGATCCAAAAGTGGTTTAGCTGCTAAACGAATTGCCTCCTTCCATCCTAATTTTTCCGAACTAACCTGATAAGTTTCTTTTGTAATTAATTCTTCTAACAATGGTAACACTTCCTTTCTGTTCATATCTTGATAGAGATACCTCTTTAATGCTAATTTTAACTCTAATTCTTGTGTGATTACACTATATCGTCTTACTATGCTAATTATCTGATTAAGTTCAATATCTCGATAACCTGTATCTGGGAAATCTTTTGATACCAATTCAACTAACTGTGTTGTTTGTTCTTCCGTCATCATAACAGAAACTAGATAATTTGGCTTCTCTGTATCCACCTTTATAGTAGAAAAAACCATATCATAGTCACTACTAGTTTTCGCATATAAATCATCAATCTTTGAGGTTCCTATAAACTCAATTTGAGGGAATAATGCTAATAGATTCTCTTTTATCATCAATGAAGAACTAATTCCATTAGGACAAATAATTGCTGCCTTATAACATTTTTGAGGCAAAGTATCTGCTTTCTTTAAATAACCTCCGAAATGGATAACAAAATATGCTGTTTCACTATCAGGTATGGGATTGTCAATAGCGTCCATCAAGGGAGTCAAAGAATCTTTTACTAGTTCAAATAAATCAGGATACTGTTCTTTAACATGCAACACATATTCATTTGAACTAGGTAAGCCGAACTTTAATCTATAGTAAGCCGGTATAAGGTGGCGACGAAGATTTTCTCTCAATACTTCTCTTTGTTTAAAATGTAACAAAGAAATATCTTCCATTCTACTTATAATAGCCTCTGTTAATTGATTAAAGTAAACCGGAGCAACATCTACTTCACCTTCAAAGCAACTTGATAATAAAACTGTGATATAGCGATAATCATCCTCAGAAAACACCGTATCTATAATTCCCAAATCAACCACTGTATCCAATAAAATAGTCGTTATATCTTGAATAACAGGAGATACTAATGTCTCTGAAAGACATACTCTTTCAACATCTCTTTGATACCTACACAGAATGAATACTAAACCGAAAAGGCAAACTTTTAATTGATTAACAATAGGTACTATCTGTAACTTTTCATAATAATCTTTAACCACCTGATCAATCAAATCATAAGTTAATGAATACCCCCAACTGGATAAAACATAATCCAAACCCCAAATCCCTATGGAGGATTCCAGCAACTCACTAACCATTTGAAAAGCTAAACGGTGCTTATTCCACTCTGAACCGTGTAAAGTATAACCTTTTGCTCTACTGTACCCTAGCTCCAAATCATTATCTAACATAATCTTTCTTAATGATTGAATATCAGATAAGGTTGTATTCTTACTTACTTTCAAAAAGTCTTGGTAATGATTATTCGATATAAAATCTAATCGGCAAAAAGTGTAAAGATAGATCAAAGCTAAGCGAGTCGACTTTGGTAAAACCAATTCATCCGACTTAATAATATCTGTCAAAGACTGCTTCGTACGATTTGATAAACTATAGCGACCTTGCTTTTTATCCAGCACTATCCCTTTATTAGCTAGATAAGGCACTAAATAATCTATTCCTTCTTTGACTTCCTTTATAGGTAAGCTCACCTTAACAGATAATTCATATAATGATAGCTCACAATGATCCATCAAAGTCATCAAAATAACTAGTGTTCTATAATCAAACATTTCTCTTCCTTTCTAACTACAATTATAGTGTAAAAGTTATAAGAATAAAAGAGTATTTCAGCACAATATAATCTCACCTTTTAAAATAAATTATTGGGCTGAAAGTTTTTAGTGATTATTTGTCAACTTTCTATTAATTTTTAAAAACAAAATGATATCATTTAGATATCAAATAATAGGAATAGTTGAAATGACACTGGAACGGCTCAATGAAGGGGAATTGGTAGAGCTTGACGAAGAACGAAAAGCTGCCATGGTTTCAAATCTTCTAGTCGTTCTCTGTGGCAATCATGATGCACAACCAATTGTCAACACAGGAAGTCTTTACTAAAGATGGATGAAGCTAAAAAAAGCAGATCCCCCTTCTACTCTCAACAAAGTTATACGCTGCACTCGCATCATGGGCAGAAGACGACTTTCGTTCAGTCAATGGGCAAATCGAATATCTCCTCACAGAATGTGTCAAACAACGGAAGAAAGACGGAAAATACGTATCAGAAACCATTGACGAACCATTTGAGATTGATATTTAACACCTTCTCCTGTCTGCCGTGTCGGATAGGAGAATTTTTTCATCTTTTTTTGTCAAGTAACTTTACTTTACAAAAAAAATGTGTTATCCTAGTATGGTTGATGAAAATCAGTAGATTGAATCGAATATAAATACCTAAAGGAGAAATCAAAATGGCAGTACCTGCACGTCGCACTTCAAAAGCGAAGAAAAACAAACGTCGTACACACTACAAAGTAACAGCTCCATCTGTAAACTTTGACGAAACTACTGGAGATTACTCACGTTCTCACCGTGTATCACTTAAAGGATACTACAAAGGACGTAAAATCGCTAAAGCTGCATCAGCTGAATAATAGAAGGGAGATACCATGCGCGTAAATATTACACTTGAACACAAAGAATCTGGTGAACGCTTGTACCTTACTTCTAAAAACAAACGTAACACTCCAGACCGTCTTCAATTGAAGAAATACTCACCAAAACTTCGCAAACACGTTGTGTTCACAGAAGTTAAGTAAGCATTCAATACGAATCAATACAGAAGAAAAACGCTGATTCAAGCGTTTTTTCTTTTTGTTAATTTCACTATATTGCAAGGGAAATCGTTCGAATGACTACCTTTTTCACTACCTTTTTTTGAAATAAGAATATTGATTCGGACAATTAAAAACAAGAGGAGCTTCATTACGAGGCTCCTCTTTTTTATCTTTCGTTGCACTAAATTTTAGCATTTACTTGTTTTAAGTTCAATTCCCTATCTTCAAACAATAATCTGATTTGGATTTGAGTAGGAGCGTTTCCATTATTTAAAACACAAACAAGCCTTGTTTCAATATTTGGTTTAAATTGTCTCCCATCAATTGAATCTTGTAACAGTGGATGTTGTAGGATACGATTGCGTATTTCTTCATGAGGAATTGAACCCCAGCAAATAACTGGCTCAGCTCTTTCGATAATCATTCTAGGAATATATTCAGGTGCAAATTGTTCTGGTGAAATACATAATCCTCCGTTTTCTTTGAAAGAATTTAATAATCGGTTAAAAATAGCACTTGGCTCCCCATTGCATTTGATTCCATAAAATCCAATTAAGTCACCAACTTTTTTAGCAATATCTGACTTATTATTGTCTATAAATCTAGATAATTCTTCATTTTCAGGAAGCCCTTGTCTCCTTTGATAAATACCCTGCCAATTATCTTGATTTCCTTCATAATTTGCACAATTACTTTTTCTTCCTATGTCGTATGGCAGTCCTTCTATAGGATTTTTTGTATGTGCCGCATAATATCTTCCAGCTCTATTTCGCGTATTATTATTTTCCCCCCCGATAAGTTGAATCGAAGAACCACAAGTTGGACACAATGCGTACTTACTGCCATTTTGATAATATAGTGATTCTTTATTTGTTCTCTCTTCAAACTCATCAATATGATAAGTTCCACCATTGATTAATTTAAAATATTTCATCGCTATTACCTCAATAAATAATCCGTCTAATCTTATTATACCATCGATTTTTCATATTGTGAGAACCTGAAATATAAAAACGAAGAATACCATCTCTTCTCAATTTCTATTGTGTCAGTATTATTGAATATAATATTTTTATAAAAAGATTTTCATATTATTTCTAATATATTTTAAATAAAGACTAAGTCTTTTTTTGCTTTTCTCTATTTATTTGTATCTATTGAAATGCTAGAACTAGAAATTTCATCTTGTCTAGTATTTTAGAGAATCCAAAACGCAGTTCAATAATATGCACTATTTTTTCTTGAACAAACGGATGTAGTCCTGTTTACTATGAATAATATCTGATACAAAGACAGCTTTTCTATCCTCTAAAATATGATAGAAGGCTAGGTAATCGCCTAAAATGATGCATCTGGTTTTGTGGGGTGGGTATATAATAACTCCTATTCTTTCATCAGCATCAAATCCTGCTTCTGGGAAAACTTCAAGACGCTCCAAACCATAAAGAATATTCTTAACTGTGTTTGCTCCAGCCTGTTCTGAAAAGTAGTTAGCTGAGATATAATCTTTAATACCTCTTAGCTGTTCTTGTACCGTTTCAGAGATAATAAGGCTATATGAGTTCTCGTTAAATTCCAAGGTTAGCCCTCACTTCATCAATGCTGTAAGTTCTTCCATGTTCTAAATCGTCAAAGCTACGGGCAATTTCAGCACGTAACCCTGATAGAAGTTCTTCTCTTTCTTTGTCTACTTGAGTTTCAAATGGCAAGGCTTTATTTTCTACAATGTGTTCTAAAAACAAGTTAAAACTGGCTGTCATATCAAGATTTTGCGATGTGATAATAGCTTTAGCCTTCTCTAATAAGTCTCTGTTAGTCTTAAAGTTTACCTGTGTGTTTTTTTCTAAAACATTCATGGTAGTACCTCCTTTAGACTATTATATCACTTTAAACTATACAGGTCTAGTTACGTATAGCTACTTATAGCTGGATGCTTAAAAGCTATTCTAAAATGTAAAAAAGCACTAAGGGAAAGCGCCCCAAAGTGCTTAATATCAAGGCTCCAAAGCCTATCTGATTCAATAAAATATTACAACATTTTGTTGTAGAATTCAACGACAAGTGCTTCGTTGATTTCTGGGTTGATTTCGTCGCGTTCTGGCAAGCGAGTCAATGAACCTTCCAATTTTTCAGCGTCGAATGATACGAATGCTGGGCGTCCAAGAGTAGCTTCTACTGCTTCAAGGATAGCTGGAACTTTCAATGATTTCTCACGAACTGAGATCACTTGACCTGGAGTTACGCGGTATGATGGGATATCAACACGTTTTCCGTCAACAAGGATGTGACCATGGTTTACGAATTGACGAGCTTGACGACGAGTAGTCGCAAGACCAAGACGGTAAACAACGTTATCCAAACGGCGTTCCAAAAGAAGCATGAAGTTGAAACCTAGGATTCCGCCTTTGATTTTTGTAGCTTGTACGAACAAGTTACGGAATTGTTTTTCACCTACACCGTAAGTGAAACGAAGTTTTTGTTTTTCAGCCAATTGCAAACCGTATTCTGACAATTTAGAACGGTTGTTTGGTCCGTGTTGTCCTGGTACGTAGTTACGACGTGCCAATTCTTTACCTGTACCTGTAAGTGAAAGGCCAAGGCGACGAGCTTGTTTCCAAGATGGTCCTGTATAACGTGACATGTGAATGTCCTCCTGATATAAATAATATTTCGGTGGAAATAGTCACTTAGAAAGCCCTGATTCGTGCAGATGCCCTTCGCCTAAACAGCCAAGGTTACTTATCATAAGACACCTGTTGACGAGCTTCATGCTTTCCTGCTGATATTTCACACAAAATCCATTCTACCATGAATAGCTAGATTTGTAAAGGGGGTTTAGACTTTATTTTAAGTTAAGAACAAGGGTAAAGGTGCTTCCGAGGCCGTACTGGCTGCTGACTGTGATTTCTCCACCTAATTGATGGGCCAATTCACGCGCAATCGCAAGTCCTAAGCCATGACCACCCGTTTTCATGTTACGAGAAGTTTCGACACGATAAAGGCGCTTGAAAATATTCTCCAAATCCTCTGGAGCAATGCCCTGTCCCTCATCGGTCACACTGATTGAAAGCTGGTTCTTCTCCAGCTTAGCCACCACTTCCAGCTTGGTTCCTGGAGCAGAGTATTTAAAAGCGTTATTGAGCAGATTCACCAAGATACGAGAAAGCTTAGCATAATCTCCTTCAATCCGGGCAGACTCTGGGATTACCTGTAAGTGGACATCTCTTCTCTCCTGCTCAATCAAGAACTGAAATTCACTCATGCATTCAATCAAGAGCTGATCCAGAAAAATACTGTCTTTACTAGTCATATCCGCCTGATTTCTAGCTGTATTTAGAGTCAAAAAATTCAACTCCTCAACCAGTTTATTGAGTCTTTCCGTCTGGCGTCCAATGGTTGCTAGATAATGAGCTTGCTCCGACTCCTTGATAACCCCATCCAAAATCCCTTCTACCGTCGCTTGGATCGAAGTGATAGGAGTCTTAATATCATGCGATAACTGGGCAATCATCAAGCCCTTTTCTCGTTCGCTTTCTTCCAAGGAATCAAAGCTTGCCTGCAAATCATGGGACATTTCATTAAAAGCTTGCCCTAATTGTTGAAATTCTAAAGGGCCTTGAACCTCCAAATTTGAAGGAAAATCCTTGTCCGCTACCCGCTTGGCATGTTCCTTGAGTTTGCCCAACGACGTAAAGACCGGTGATAGGAGAAAGAGACTAATCCCAGCACCGACAAGGCTGGCAACGATGGTCATCCCAAGCAAAAAGTAAATCTCGCTTTTCTCAATCAGCATTTTTTGAACAGCCCAAAAAACAACCAAAATGGTTAAGAGGGTTGAAATAATATATCCAACCAAAATATAACTTTTTAGTTTCATGTTTGTCCTCTCGGTTTCTCTATCTTATATCCCAACCCCCAAACGGTCTTAATAGTGGGCGTTTGGTCACTACTATATTTTGCCAACTCCTGTCGAAGAGCATGGATATGCACATTCAAGGTATTGGTATCATCCACATAGTCTTCTTGCCAGACCTTTTCATAGAGGTCTGTCTTGGAGAAAACTCGCTCTGGATTGCTAGCTAAAATCCACAGCAATTCAAATGATTTAACAGTCAAATCCAGCATTTCTTCTTCTATTTGAACTTCATGACTACTATGATTCATTTTCAGATTACCAAGGGAAATCAGCTCTGTTTCGCCCCCACGATGAAGGCGGCGCAAAATATTATGGACCCGCAAAACCAGCTCACGAGGGCTAAAGGGCTTAGCAATAAAATCATCTGCTCCCAAGCTCAGACCGTAAATCTTGTCCTGTTCACTGGTCTTAGCAGTAATAAATAGGAAAGGCTGCTCTGGTGATAAGTATTGAACTTCACTGATTAAATCATAACCATCCATCCGAGGCATCATGACATCTGTGATAATCAAATCAATCGGTTTTTTCTTGAACAGCTCTAGCGCTTCCAGTCCATCATGGGCTACCAAGACCTGATAACCTGCCTGAATTAAGTATCTCTGATGAATATCGGTGATTTCTACCTCGTCGTCAACGAGTAAAATTGTCTTTCCCATCTGTCTCTCCTTTGATAAAAACAGTGCTATACTGCTTTAAGTATAACACTATTTCTATTGTTTTACGATGATTTTAATCTGCTATTGAAAGAAAGTCCTGATTGCTGATTGAGTTGGTAAACTAGCCTTAGTCAGCCCACTATCCATCATTTATTTCCTTAGCTGATTAGTTTTCTTCTTTTTTGTTTTTCAAACCTAGACCACCGAGTAAACCTGCAAGTGCAAGCCCAAGGAAACCAATACTTGCCATTGATGTTTGAGCTTCACCAGTATTTGGTAGCATAGCTTTATCATCTGACATCATCTTGTCTGACATCATCGTATCAGACATCTTGTTAGCAGAAGCAGCCATGTTTTCACCTGCCATCGTATTGGTAGAGCTTGTCATAGTGTCAGCAGGCATGCTATCTGTAGTACCTGGAGCTGGAGTCTCAGTCTTCATACCTGATTTTTCCATTTGGTCATTTGCTGGCATTGCTTTATCAGTCTCTTTGGCTGGTGCCATCATGTCCTTATGGTCAGTAGCTGTTTGATGAGTCGCACCTGTAGCATGACTGTGATTCATCGGAGTCACGCCAGAGCCAGAGTTAGAAGGTGAGAAAGAACCATTCGCTGTGTCTGATGTTTCTTTAACATTTATCTTAATAGTAACTTGTTTAGTTGCTACGACATTTGTCAAGTCAGCTTTACCATCTTTGTTACCGTAAACTTTAACAGTAGCATTGTAAGTCTGAGTACCATTAGCACGAAGCTGATCGATTAAAGCTTGACCTTGTTTACCAACAGTATTGCCATTTAAGTCTACTTCATAGAAATATTGACCTTTTGTTTTCACATTTTCTCCTAATGGAGATAAAGCAGGATTTTTAGCTACACCATTATCAGACCATGGAGCCTTGTCAGAAGCTTTTAGTAATAGACGAGTCAACATACCATCACCAGCGAATAGTTCATAAGGAATTACTTGGTTTACACCGGCTGTGAATGGACCTTTTCCTTCAGCTTTTTCAAGATAAGCAGCAGGAACATCGATACTGTCTTTAATGTTATCTTTAACAGCTTTTTCGACAGTTTCTTTAGCAACTAATCCATTGATGTTGATGTCTACATTTTTAGTAGCAACTAGATTAGTCAAGTCAGCTTTACCGTCTTTATTTCCGTAAACTTTAACAGTAGCTTTATAAGTTTGAGTACCATTAGCACGAAGCTGATCAATTAAAGCTTGACCTTGTTTACCAACAGTATTGCCATTTAAGTCTACTTCATAGAAGTATTGACCTTTGGTTTTCACGTTTTCTCCTAATGGAGATAAAGCAGGATTTTTAGCTACACCATTATCAGACCAAGGAGCCTTATCAGAAGCTTTGAGCAAGAGACGAGTCAACATACCATCACCAGCGAATAGTTCATAAGGAATTACTTGGTTTACACCGGCTGTGAAAGGACCTTTTCCTTCAGCTTTTTCAAGATAAGCAGCAGGAACATCAATACTGTCTTTAACGTTGTTTTCAACTGCAGAGTTAACATCGCTTCTTGTTACAAGACCGTTCAAGGTAATATTTACTTTACGTTCCTTGACAACCTTAGTCAAATCAGGTTTATCTCCGGCTGCTTCATAGACAGTTAGGGTAGCTACATAGGTATTTGTACCATTAGTACGAAGTGTATCTAATAAATCCTGACCCTGCTTACCTGTGGTGTTACCATTCAAAGATACTTGATAGTAATACTTGTCATCAGGTAAATTTTTCACTGGTGGAATTTTCTCGTTTTGAGCGACACCGTTATCTGACCATGGAGCCTTGTCAGATGCTTTGAGCAAGAGACGAGTCAACATACCATCGCCTGCGAAAAGTTCATATTTAAGTGGTTTGTTTACACCAGCCAAGAAAGGACCGGGAACTTTGGCTTGTTCTAGGTAGCCCGCTGGGACATCAATACTGTCTTTAACATCCTCATCGACAGCTTTTTCAATATCTTCTGGAGTTGCTTGTGTCCCTGCCACATCATCTGTATCTACAGCGTCTTTTAAGACATCTGTTAGCTCTGGATTTTCTTGAGCTTCTTCACCTTTTTCAAAAAGTGTATCCAGACGAGAAGGGCTTGTTTCCTCGCTCACTTCAGTTCCTTCTGTAGTTGTCGGAAGTGAATTCGTATTTCCAGCAACGGCCTCAGGTTTCGCTTCAGCAAGAACGGTGTCTCCCTGAGTTTCTGCTAAGTCACCCTCTTTCGTTACCGATTCCCCTTCAGGTAAGACTTGAGCAGGGGTTGGATTGAGCCCATCGGCACGTACAGAACTTGGCTGACCAACTAGGACAAAGAAGCCACTAGCCACAACAACTGAGGCAACACCGACACTAAGACGGCGAATAGACCAACGAGTATATCTTTGATTTGGATTGAATTTCATAGGATTCTCCTTAGAGTTTTTCTTTATTTGATGACTCTAGTATAATCTCCTAAAATTAAAAAGGACTAAGAAAAAGTTAAAATTTTTCTTAAATCCCTCTTATAAAATACTTATATCAATTAAATCCATAAACAGATTTGGTGATTTGATAGACGACATTGGAAAGTTTGCGGGCTGGCAAGACCGAATGTTTGGTCAAACGGCTGAGCATGGTTTTGCGAATAGCCTGAAAGACCTCTGGATTTTCCTGCTGAATATAGGTCCACAGCTCCCGTTTTTTGGCAAGATGCTCTGCTGTTCCAGCTCGATTGAGCAGGGCACTGGAAATCACCGTCGTGATTTCAATATGATTCAGCAGATATTCTCGCATTTTGGGGTGGCTCACTTGGGATAAATCAAGCTGGTCTACCAAGAGTCGATTGACTTTCAGTTGCTGGTCAATGCGCTTAATCATCACTTGCTCATTGACAGACTGGTCCTCACGCCCAATCAAATAACGATAGAAATCGACAGGTAGATAGTACATGGTTTTGACCTGCTGAAGGGGGGTAAAGACAAAGAGATTATCGACATAAAAAGTATGCTCAGGCAGTTGGAACTGGCTCGCTCGCAACAAATCTGTACGGTAAATCAGCGAGTGCATCATGATATACTGCCCTTTTGAGAAATTTCCGACCTGATCCCAGCCAAAAATCTGCCGAACAGGCAAGACTGACTCATAACTCATACTCTTCTTACGAGACTGACCTTCCTTTTCATAGACAAAATTGGTCACAAAGGCGTCAACCTCTTGACCCTTGCTCTCAAGTTCCTGCAAGGTTTCAAGAATTTTCAAGTAGGCACGAGGATCCACCCAGTCATCACTGTCAACTACTTTAAAATAGCGCCCAGAAGCCTCCGCCAAGCCGCGATTGACCGCACCGCCATGGCCTTTATTTTCCTGATAGATGGCTCTAACGATGCTAGGATACTTGCTGGCTAAACGCTCAGCTATTTCCTGAGTCTGGTCCTGAGACCCGTCATTGATAATCAAAATCTCAACTTGCTCACCACCAATCACTAGCGACTCCACACAGTAATGAAGATAGGCTGCAGCATTATAGCTAGGAATGGCGATAGACAATAACTTCATAATCTGCTCCTTAGGGGACTGATTTTTTCTTATACTCTTCGAAAATTAAATTCAAACCGCGTCAACCCTATCTGCAACCTCAAAACACTGTTTTGAGCAGCCTGCGGCTAGTTTCCTAGTTTGATCTTTGATTTTCATTGAGTATTACTCTCTCTTGTCACTTCTTTCTATTTTACCATAAAGTCCAGCCTTTGAAGAACTTTTACTAGAATATAAGGCTTTTGTCTCTCTTTGCCATCTTGGGCATCAAAAAAGAGGGAAGCTCCCTCTTTTACGAATTCAATGCTGCTAGGGTATCCAAATACTGGTTGTTGATGACTGCCAAAATATAGGTATCTGCCTTCAAGAGGTCATCTGGTCCAAATTCAACATCCAATGGGGAATTTTCCTGCTCTCGGAAACCCAAAATATTCAGATTGTATTTGCCACGGAGGTCTAATTCACTCAAACTTTGACCTGCCCAAGACTGAGGAGTCTTCATCTCCACAATAGAGACATTTTTATCCAACTGAAAGACATCAACACTATTATGGAAAAGAATGGTCTGTGCTAGGGACTGCCCCATTTCATACTCTGGCGAGATAACCGAGTCAGCTCCAATCTTTTCTAGCACTTTCTTAGCTGTATGGCTTTTGACCTTGGCAATAACAGTCGGTACCCCCAAACTCTTACAGTGCATAACCGCAAGCACACTCGACTCCAGATTTTCACCTGTCGCGACTACAACGGTATCGCAGGTATCAATCCCTGCTGATCTCAATAATTCTTCATCTGTGATGTCACCAATCACTCCACGCGCCAAAACTGGCTCAAACTGATTGATGCGCTCAGCGTGGTCATCAATAGCGATAATATTCATATCCTGCTTGGCTAGGGCAGCTAGGACACTGCTCCCAAAAATTCCCAAGCCTAAAATTCCAATCGTACGATCTGACATGCTCTTTCCTTTCTTAACCAATACTAATATCTGCTTTCATATAGTGAATCATATCTTTCTTTTCTGGATGGTAATCTGCTAGACTGACCAGCAGGGTCAAGGGACCAATTCGTCCGATAAACATGAGAACCATAATCACACTTAGAGCTAATTTCCCTAAATCTGGAGTTAAATTTGCCGTCACTCCGACTGTCCCAAGAGCAGAAATGGTTTCAAATATGAGGTGGATAAAGGGAGGATTTCCCTTGGCTGTGATCCCTAGTAAAATCAAGCCCAGCAAGAAGGTCATCAAAAAGATAATAAAGACACTAAAGGATTTTTGAACCGTTCGTGGCGCAATCGTTCGTCTCGCAACATTGGCATGAGGCAAGCCCAAAAGCTCACTTCGCGCAAAGACCAAGAGGACAAAAAATGTGGTAATCTTGAGCCCCCCAGCTGTTCCTCCTGGAGCCCCACCTAGAAACATCTGCAAGATATAAATCAATAAGGTAACAGGACGAGCCATGCTGTAATCAATTGTCCCAAAACCAGCCGTTCTCATGCTGACAGTTTGGAAAAAGCTGACCAAGACCTTATCTGCAACAGGGAGATTGCCAATCGTCCCTGCATTGTTCCATTCAAGAGCGAGACTACTCACCGTCCCAAAAGCTAGGAGCCCCACCGTCAGTAATAAAACCAGTTTGGTGTGAAAATGCAGGCGCCCTTTTTTCTTTTTCCCTATATGCGTAGCAAGGTCAAACCAGACCATAAATCCAAGACCGCCTGTAATAATCAAGCCTGCGATAACCAGATTGACCAAGGGATCAGTCTGAAAAGCAATCAAGCTCGTACTTCCAAAATTATCAAAACCTGCATTACAGAAGGCGGATATAGCTAGAAAAATAGCACTAAAGAGACCGCGCCCCCAGCCAAGTTGAGGAACAAAACGAAAACTGAGGAATAAAGCTCCTAAACCCTCAACCAAAAAAGTCGTGAGAAAAATAGAATAGACAAACTTTCTCAAAGATCGAGTCTCTCCATAACTAAAACTATCCTGAATAGTTGCACGGCTACGAAGACTAAGCTTTTGCTTGCTCTGGATATAGAAAACCCCAATAAAGGTCATGAGCCCCAGACCACCAATCTGAATCAAGAACATACAAATGAGCTGACCCCAAATATTGTAGGTGTCAGCGACAGGCTGGGTAAAAAGTCCTGTCACACAGACCATGGATACGGTTGTAAAGAGATGGTCGAAATAAGTCGCTCGTGAGCTTTCAACTTGGACAAAAGGCAAGCTCAAAAGAAGAGAGCCTAGTAAAATGACCAAGGCAAAACTCAAAAAAATACGACGGGCTGGCGATAAACGAGATAAGCCTAGCTCTATTTTTTCCTTAGATAATTTGAATAACATGTTTCCATTGTACCATAAAAAGCTCGAAATGACTTAGATAGGATAAGGCAAAATCCACTAACACCAAGCCTAAAAAATGCCACCTTTTTGTTGATAGTCTAGGCAATAACAAGCCTCGTTCAAGAGTTCTTGATAATGTGACTGTAAGACAGGAGCTTTTAACGCCAGCTACTCACTCTATAGAAAATGAAACACACCATTTTGAATCTGAAATAGTAGGCTACAACTTCTCAAACATTACTAGAAATTGATGCAACTTACCTAATCAATTTGTTGAGATTTTATTTCATATTACCACAATAAAAACGCATAGTATCAAGGTTTTTCACCTGATATGATGCGTTTTTCTGATTTTAAAGATTTTTCCCAATCTCAACATGCGTCCAAAAAGAGGAAGATGACCTCGTTTAAACATATTTTTGCAAAGTATGAGCTAGACATTGTATGATAAAGCAGACCTTTTGTCAGCATAACTAAAGGAGGTGAACACTTGCTAAACTCAGTTCTAGCGCCTTATCAAAAGCTTCTGAACCCCAGTCACGACTATCGTACTGATCCAAGTCTGCTAAGGAATCAGCTGTGAACAACAATTCACCCCAGAGGACCCCACGCAATTGCGCTACTGCCGCAAGCGCAGAACACTCCATCTCCACAACAGCACAGCCTTCTTCCTTGCGATAAGCCACCTTTTCAGCCGTTTCTCGGTAAAAACCGTCTGTAGACCAGGTCATGACTTCTTCATAAGGAATCTCTCTGGTTTCCAACACTCGCTCAATAGCAGCAATAGCCTCTGGCTGCATTTCCATATAACGAGAAGGCGCCACATAGTGGTAACTGGCTCCTTCATCTCGCAGAGCGCGAACAGGGACTAGAAAGGCATTTTCCTCTATATCGGCTAGCACACCACAGGTACCTGTGGAAATAATCTGCTCCACACCATAGCCAATCAACCAATCCATAAACTGGGCTGCTGGAGCTGAACCAACAGGAGCCTGAGCCAGACAAATCTCCTCGCCCTTGTAGTTGATGACGTAGACTGGATAGGTCTTGGTGGCAGAAACGAACTCACCGACACAATCCGCCCCTACTTCCTGAGCATAGCGGTCAATCTCCTCACCTAAAAAGGCATAGACACACTTCTTAGGCAACTGCAAATCCAACCCCTCGTGATTGGGCATGATGACCGCCTGAGGATTATCATCAAACTCTAAAATGGGAATCGCATGTTTCTGAATCATAACCTACCTCCTCTAATTTTGTACTATTGTATCAAAAACTGACCGAGTGTCAAGGAGGAAGCTGATGAACTGGGGAGAGAAACAATACAATAACAATATTTTTGACAGAGACTCTTTTTAATGGTACAATGGACTTGCTTAAAAGTTCGATGAAATAAGCACATAAGAAACACCACCGGTTGCCGCCAGTGGTGTTTTTTTGCGCTTGCTCAAGGCGCTCAGGCTATTTCTTTTTCTTGTCGCATTTGCTTGCTACAAATCGGATAAGCCACTCCGATAAGACATTCGCTAGTGTACCAGCAAGAATAGGTAGCAAGACAAGTTCGATGAAAACGCACATAAGATCACCTCCTGCCTGCGCAGTCTAGTGTTTGCGACCTTACTATTGTATCATCTTTGACTGAAAATAAATAGAAAAAATCATTGACATCATCTAGTCATCCACAAAAACTCTCTCCTACACTAGTACTTCTTGCATCAAAAACATCCCAGTTACAAGATGATTTAAAATTGATCAATGAAGCAGACTTGCTAAGATATAGAGTAGGTAAATGTGGGTTGGGTAAAAAATATAGAAGAAGTTTTTATCTCCACTCCGCTTTTCTCTCAAGGAAAAGAAAGAAATTAGCGGATTTCCCTACAATAAAATTCGTGTCACCATTGACCAAAATCTAACCTATCGCGATGAGAATGTCAGTTTATTCTCAGGAAAGGACGGTTTCCCTCTACTAAACGAGGACATTGTCATCATGGAAATTAAAGCTCCAGGTAGAAAACCCCAATGGCTACAAGATATTCTCGACCAATATGGACTGGTAGAGCAGAAATTTTCAAAATACAGCTGCGCCTACCACAAGTCTCAGGGGCTGGACTATAGCCCACGACCAAGCACAGAAAGTGTAGGTACTACTTATGTCTAATCTTTTCAACTCCATTTTCAACGACACAACCGCCACTGCCAATCCCATCCAGCTCTTTTTAGCTCTCTTAGTCAGCCTGATCTTAGGTTTAGCGCTGACCTGGGCCTACAAACACCGTACCCTTTATACACGGGAATTTGCTGTTAGTTTGACCCTACTCCCCTGCTTGATGACCTTGGTCATCTTTCTGGTAAATGGCAGCCTAGGAACCTCTATCGCCGTTGCAGGAACCTTTAGCCTCATTCGTTTCCGTTCAGCCACCAGTGGTTCGAGAGAGCTAATTGCTATCTTTCTTGCCATGATTATCGGGCTGGCAGCAGGGACAGGCTATCTAGCTCTAGCGATTCTCTTCACCGTCTTTATCTTAGCGGTATGGCTTCTTTTAGAGAAACAACAAAGCAAGAGCAACCACCAACGCCGCAGACTATTAACCATCACAATCGCCAACCAAGAAAAGCAACTCCAAACTATCCAATCTGGACTGGCACAATTCTGTACTGAGTTAGACCTCATCTCGATTGATATTAGCAATGATGGAGAACAAGTCACCACTGTCTATGAAGTTGATTTCAAGGCTCAAACTAACGATTTCCAAATCATCAATTACCTCACTAAAAAACAGGATACTTACCAGGTTTCCCTGACCAAGAATGCCAAGAAGAGAAAGAATTTGTAATTTTCAAATCAAATAGCAAACTAAGAGTCTCTTGAGTACCACCATTCTTTACCAATCAAAAAAAACTCCGTAGTCTCTAGCGCCATAAATCCAGCTAGAGATTACAGAGTTATTTTTTAATCTAAACTTCCTACAAGAGTATATTATCTACTGAAAGGATATGGTATTTGTAGGGAATACTTTAAAGAGTTCTTACAGGAAGTCAGTATTAACTAGTTATATTAGGCTTATACTCTTCGAAAATCTCTTCAAACCACGTCAGCTTCACCTTGCCGTATAGATGTGACTGACTTCGTCAGTTCTATCTGCAACCTCAAAACGGTGTTTTGAGCAGCCTGCGGCTGGCTTCCTAGTTTGCTCTTTGATTTTCATTGAATATTAGTTTACCCATTCACCATTAGCATTGACTCTATAGCCATCTACAGTTGTGTTGACTGCAAGGGCACCTGAGCCATTGACATAGTACCATTCGTCTGATACTTTGAACCATTGGCTTGCTTTCATAGCACCTGATGCTTCAAGATAGTACCAAGTACCTCCATCTTTAAGCCAACCTGTTGCCATTGAACCATTAGCGTTTAGGTAGTACCATGAGCCGTTGACTTTAGCCCAACCTGTTGCCATAGCGCCGTTAGCGTTTAGGTAGTACCATGAACCATTGTATTGGAGCCATCCTGTCGCCATAGCGCCATTGCTGTTGAGGTAGTACCATGAACCGTTGTTTTGGAGCCAACCTGTTACCATAGCACCATTAGCGTTTAGGTAGTACCATGAACCGTTGTCTTGTAGCCATCCTGTCGCCGTTGAACCATCAGTATTGTAGAAGTACCACATACCGTTTTCTTGTTTCCAGCCTGTTTTTGGAGCGGCTGGTTTAGCTGGTTCTACTACAGAATATGAGCTGTATGATGGAACATATGATGAGTATGAAGGGACATATGTCGGATTAGATGGTCTTGCAGGAACAGAAGGTTGTGCTGGAGTTTCAGCTGGTTTTTCCGCTGGTTT
>NZ_VMLP01000017.1:0-13763 GCF_013276755.1 Streptococcus sp. 5004
GCTAACGCTAGCCTCGCAGCGCTTGGACTTCTTGGATCCCTAAGTGGATTTGGACTTCTTGCTCGCAAGAAAAAAGAGGACTAAAAACGCATAGTTTTTGAGAAGATGATTCGTCATCTTCTTTTTTTATTTCGGTGTTTTTACTTGCGTAAAAAAATTTTTTCTAGTATAATAGTTTATTGTGAGCGAACCTCACTTACCCCTTGCAAAGTCTTGGGGTCATTAGACCAAAAGGAGGAACATATCAATGGCTAAATACGAAATTCTTTATATCATTCGTCCAAACATTGAAGAAGAAGCTAAAAACGCTTTGGTAGCACGTTTTGACTCTATTTTGACTGACAACGGTGCAACTGTTGTTGAATCAAAATCTTGGGAAAAACGTCGTCTTGCATACGAAATCCAAGATTTCCGTGAAGGACTTTACCACATCGTTAACGTTGAAGCAAACGACGATGCAGCTCTTAAAGAGTTTGACCGTCTTTCAAAAATCAACGCTGACATTCTTCGTCACATGATCGTCAAAATTGACGCGTAAGAAGGTAAACTATGATTAACAATGTTGTACTTGTAGGGCGTATGACACGTGACGCTGAGTTGCGTTATACCCCATCGAATGTAGCAGTTGCGACTTTTACTCTTGCAGTAAACCGTACATTTAAGAGTCAAAATGGCGAACGTGAGGCTGATTTTATCAATGTCGTTATGTGGCGCCAACAGGCTGAAAACCTTGCTAACTGGGCTAAAAAAGGCTCACTTATCGGGGTGACAGGTCGTATCCAGACTCGTAGTTACGATAACCAGCAAGGACAACGTGTCTACGTGACAGAGGTCGTGGCTGAGAATTTCCAAATGTTGGAAAGCCGTAGTGTGCGTGAGGGTCATACAGGTGGAGCTTACTCTGCACCAACTGCAAACTATTCAGTGCCTACAAATTCAGTACCAGACTTTTCACGTGATGAAAATCCATTTGGAGCAACAAATCCATTGGATATTTCAGATGATGATTTACCATTCTAATGGACAACTAAAATTATAAAGGAGAAAAAACATGGCTCAACAACGTCGTGGCGGATTCAAACGCCGTAAAAAAGTTGATTACATCGCAGCAAACAAAATTGAATATGTTGATTACAAAGATACTGAGCTTCTTAGCCGTTTCGTTTCAGAACGTGGGAAAATCCTTCCTCGTCGTGTAACAGGAACTTCAGCTAAAAACCAACGTAAAGTAACAACAGCTATCAAACGCGCTCGCGTAATGGCTTTGATGCCTTTCGTAAACGAAGATTAAAGAAAAGACCCGGTTGGGTCTTTTTTTCAGGTCCGGGTGGACCTCTTTTTCAGACCCCGACGGGTCTTTTTTTCACGAGCCTTGAAATGAGAATGCGAGTTGGGTCCAGTGGACCTCTTTTTCATGAGCCTTGAAATGAGAGAGCGAGTTGAGGTCCAGTGGACCTCTTTTTCAGACCCGGTTGGGTCTTTTTTCACTAGATAGTTTTTTTCTGACCTTGGCGTGCTATAATGGTAATAGAAAGAGTAAAGGTGGGTGAGTCAAAGATGAATTGTACGATTAGAAATATGATTAAGTCTGATATTGAATCCTTATCTCATGGATTTATGAATCAAGGTTGGCCTGGTAGAGAGGAGATTTTAACTCGATACTTCAAGGAGCAGGAAAGTGGAGAGAGAGAAGTCTTAGTTGCAGAGATTGATGGTGCTGTAGCGGGCTACGTTACCATTTTGCCCTCTGCTAAACATGGTCCTTTTGCAGAAGTCTATCCAGAATTATCAGATTTTAATGTGTTTGAGCCTTTTAGAAATCAAGGGATTGGGAATCAATTGCTAGAAGAAGCAGAAAAACGAGTCAAGTTTGTTTCGAGTAAGGTCACTCTTGGTGTAGGTTTGCACTTAGGCTATGGCCCTGCCCAGAGATTGTATATCAGACGGGGCTACATTCCAGATGGGACAGGTGTCTGGTATCGAAATCAACCCTTGGAAATGAATGCAACTAGCCAAAATAATGATGATTTGGTTTTGTATCTAGTAAAAGAATTCGGATAAGAGACAAGGATTTTATTGGGGATGTGGGATTTCTCTACTTTATGGTATAATGGAAAGAGTTAGATTGAAAGAGGTAGTGAGATGGATGCCAAATTAAGATATAAGGCAAAGAAGATCAAGATTGTCTTTTTTGATATTGATGATACATTGCGGAATTCCAAGACAGGTTTTATTCCGGCTTCAATCCCAGCTGTTTTTAAGCAATTACGTGAGAAAGGAATTTTGACAGGTATTGCTTCTGGACGAGGGATTTTTGGTGTCGTGTCAGAAATTCGTGAACTGAATCCTGACTTTTTTGTGACCTTAAATGGGGCTTATATCGAAGATAAAAAAGGTCAGGTTATTTATCAACATCAGATTGAGAAGTCAGATGTTGAGGAGTATATCTCTTGGGCCAAGCAAGAGGAAATAGAGTATGGCTTGGTTGGGAGTCATGATGCCAAGTTGTCTATTCGTACAGATATGATTAGTGAGGCTATCAATCCAATTTATCCTGATTTAGATGTGGATCCAGATTTCCATGAGAAAGAAGAAATCTATCAGATGTGGACTTTTGAAGATAAGGGAGATGACTTGCACTTGCCTGACAGTCTCTCAGACAAACTTCGCATGGTTCGTTGGCATGAGCATTCGTCTGATATTGTGCCAATTTCAGGCTCCAAAGCGACGGGTGTGGAAAAGGTTGTGGAACACCTTGGTTTGAAACCAGAGAACGTCATGGTTTTTGGAGATGGGCTCAACGACTTGGAACTCTTTGATTATGCTGGAATCAGCGTTGCCATGGGAATTTCTCATGATAACATCAAAGAAAAAGCAGATTATATTACAAAAACATTAGAAGAAGATGGCATTTTTGATGCCTTAGAAGGATTTGGTATGGTAGAAAAAGAATTGCATTTCCCACAAGTAGACATTGAAACAGTAGAAGGTCCTATCGCGACTATTAAGACCAATCACGGAGACTTGCGTATCAAGCTTTTCCCTGAACATGCTCCTAAAACAGTGGCTAACTTTGTAGCTCTTTCAAAAGATGGTTACTATGATGGTGTCATTTTCCATCGTATTATCAAGGACTTTATGATTCAAGGTGGAGACCCAACTGGAACTGGTATGGGTGGCGAGTCCATCTACGGCGAATCATTTGAGGATGAATTCTCAGAAGAACTTTACAATATCCGTGGTGCCCTTTCTATGGCCAATGCAGGTCCAAATACCAACGGCAGCCAGTTCTTTATCGTGCAAAATCAACATTTGCCTTATTCTAAGAAAGAAATTGCTCGTGGTGGTTGGCCAGAACCGATCGCAGAAATCTATGCTAACCAAGGTGGGACACCTCACCTAGACCGCCGTCACACGGTTTTTGGACAGTTAGCTGATGAAGCATCTTACGCTGTCTTGGATGCCATTGCTGCTGTTGAGACAGGGGCTATGGACAAGCCAGTTGAAGATGTCGTGATTGAAACAATTGAAATCGAGGACTAAGATGAAAATCGGTGATAAGCTAAAGGGGCGTATTACAGGGATTCAGCCCTACGGTGCCTTTGTTGAGCTAGAGACGGGTGATACGGGGCTGATTCACATTTCAGAGATTCGGACAGGCTTTATTGAAAATATCCATGAAGCCTTGAAAGTCGATGAAGAGGTTCAGGTTCAGGTAGTAGATTTAGATGAATTTACAGGGAAAGCTAGTCTTTCTATCCGCACTTTGGAGGAAGAAAAGCACCAGTTTCCGAGACGGAGACGCTTTTCAAGCGACCGTTTTAACTACGGCTTTGCGCCTCTTAAACGAATGATGCCAATTTGGACTAGAGAAGCCTTGCACCATTTAAAAAAGAAGAAGTAGTTTAGAATTTTATATTTTTTGTAATGTTAATATAAATCTGCTATAATAGAACCATGGAAGAAGAACAATTATTAAAATCAGGGGAGCGCATTAACCAGCTCTTCTCAACAGATATCAAAATCATTCAAAATAGAGAGGTTTTTAGCTATTCGGTGGATAGTGTTCTCTTGTCACGTTTTCCACGTTTTCCTAAAAAGGGCTTGATAGTGGATTTCTGCGCTGGAAATGGAGCAGTGGGGCTATTTGCTAGCACTCGTACTCAGGCACAGATTTTGGCTGTTGAGATTCAGGAGCGTTTGGCGGATATGGCTGAGCGCTCTGTCCGTTTGAATGGATTAGAGGAGCAGATGCAGGTCATCTGTGATGATTTGAAAAATATGCCTGCTTACATCCAGGGAAGTAAGGTGGATATGATTTTGTGTAATCCGCCCTATTTCAAGGTGGATCCTCATTCCAACTTAAATGAGAGTGAACATTATCTCTTGGCGCGCCATGAAATCACGACCAATTTGCAGGAAATCTGTCGTAGTGCCCAGAGTATTCTCAAGTCTAATGGACGGTTGGCCATGGTTCATCGTCCTGACCGACTCTTGGACATTCTGGATACGTTACAACGGCATAATCTAGCCCCTAAGCGTCTGCAATTTGTCTATCCAAAAAAAGAAAAGGAAGCCAATATGCTCTTGATTGAAGCTATCAAGGATGGTTCAACAAGTGGCTTTAAGGTCTTACCACCTCTCATTGTTCACAATGATGATGGCTCTTATACGCCGGAACTCGAAGAGATTTATTATGGATTATAAGGCTTATATGTATGTGCTGGAGTGCCGTGATGGTTCCTACTATACGGGTTATACCACTGACGTGAGGAGACGCCTTGCTGTCCACAATAGTGGGAAGGGAGCCAAGTATACTAGGGCTCGCTTACCAGTGAAACTTATTTATGCAGAAGGATTTGCCAGTAAGGAAGAAGCCATGTCGGCAGAAGCCCTTCTCAAGCGTAAGAAGAGGCCACAGAAGGAAATATTTTTATCTGAAAATCAAGATAGAAATTTACTCAGTTATTTTGAAGAGTAGCGGGGAGTCCTTTGACTCCTCTTACTTTTGTCAAAAAGCGAAAAAAATGCTACAATAAAGAGAATAAACAAAATGAGGTATTATCATGTCTAAGATTCTAGTATTTGGTCACCAAAATCCAGACTCAGATGCCATCGGGTCATCTGTAGCTTTTGCCTACCTTGCAAAAGAAGCTTACGGTTTGGATACGGAAGCTGTTGCCCTTGGAACTCCAAATGAAGAAACAGCCTTTGTCTTGAACTATTTTGGTGTGGAAGCACCGCGTGTTATCACTTCTGCTAAAGCAGAAGGCGCAGAGCAAGTTATCCTGACTGACCACAATGAATTCCAACAATCTGTATCAGATATCGCTGAAGTAGAAGTTTATGGTGTGGTGGACCACCACCGCGTGGCTAACTTTGAGACTGCAAGCCCACTTTACATGCGTTTGGAGCCAGTTGGTTCAGCGTCTTCAATCGTTTACCGTATGTTCAAAGAACATGGTGTAGCTGTGCCTAAAGAGATTGCTGGTTTGATGCTTTCAGGTTTGATTTCAGATACCCTTCTTTTGAAATCACCAACAACACACCCAACAGATAAGGTTATTGCTCCTGAATTGGCTGAATTAGCTGGTGTCAACTTGGAAGAGTATGGTTTAGCTATGTTGAAAGCTGGTACAAACTTGGCTAGCAAATCTACTGACGAATTGATTGACATCGATGCTAAAACTTTTGAATTGAACGGAAATAATGTCCGTGTTGCCCAAGTGAACACAGTTGACATCGCTGAAGTCTTGGAACGTCAAGCAGAAATTGAAGCTGCAATGCAAGCTGCTAACGAAGCAAACGGTTACTCTGACTTTGTCTTGATGATTACAGATATCGTCAACTCAAACTCAGAAATCTTGGCTCTTGGTGCCAATATGGGCAAGGTCGAAGCGGCTTTCAACTTCAAACTTGAAAACAATCATGCCTTCCTTGCTGGTGCCGTTTCACGTAAGAAACAAGTGGTACCTCAATTGACTGAAAGCTTTAATGCTTAAGATTTTGGGTGTCAGTTCAAAATCGGAAAGGCTAGTTTGCCTTATATCGAAAGGAGTTTCGGCTCCTTTTTTTCTAGGAGTGAAGCATGTTAGAAACTGGTGATTTGATTTTTGTGAGAGATGAGTCGGACATGGGGCAAGCCATCCAGATTTCAACAGGTAACTATAGCCATGTTGCTATTTATTTGGATGGGATGATTTATCATGCTAGTGGACAGGCGGGTGTTGTTTGTCAGGAATCAGCAGACTTCTTTGAGTCTAATCACTTGTACGACCTCTATGTCTACCCAGAAATGGATATCCAGTCGGTGAAGGAAAGAGCTTGTAAACATCTAGGGGCACCCTACAATGCTTCTTTCTATCCAGATGGAGAAGGTTTTTACTGTTCTCAGTATATGGTAGAAATCCTCCCCATTTTTGAAACTATTCCCATGAAATTTGGTGATGGGGAGCAGGACATTAGTGATTTTTGGAGAGAGTATTATAGAGAACTAGGTCTGCCTGTTCCTCTGAACCAAGCTGGGACCAATCCTAGTCAGTTGGCAACATCACCTCTGTTAGAATGTAAAGAAAGGAATCTTCATGATTCAGATTTTTAATCCATCTCGTTTGACGAGACAGCCATTTTTTGGAGAATTGATCCGCTATCTGGACCAGCATGAGGATGTGATTCTACGGGAAATTAAGACTCAATTTCCAGATGTAGCAGTTGACAAACTCATGGAAGAGTATATAAAAGTGGGCTTGGTTCGTCGGGAAAATAAGCGTTATTACCTCAATCTTCCTATGCTTGAATCACTCGATAGTCTCGAACTGGATCAAGAGATTTTTGTCAGCGAAGATAGCCCGGCCTATCAAGCTTTGTTGGAGCAGAGTTTTGAGACAGAATTGCGCAATCAAACCAATGCAGCTATTTTAGTTGAAAAAACAGATTTTGCGCGGACTAAAATGACCCTGTCTAATTATTTCTACAAGGTCAAACATCAGTATCCTTTGACAGAAAAACAGCAGGAACTTTATGACATTTTGGGAGATGTTAATCCTGAGTATGCCCTCAAGTATATGACGACTTTTTTGTTGAAATTTCTCAAAAAAGACCAGCTTATGCAGAAACGCCGAGACATCTTTGTGGATAGTTTAGTTGTCCTAGGTTATATTGTCCAAAATGAAGATGGAAAGTATGAGTTGGCCGTTGATTTTGACAAGGAGAGATTAACTTTCTATTTAGTGTGATTGCTTTTTCTGAGCACATTGTTTGACTTTATCTATCGATAAGTTTATACTAATGTAACCGATAACACATATCGGAATAGAACTAAAGGAGACAATCATATGTCACTTGAAAACAAATTGGAACAAGCAACAGGTGCTGTCAAAGAAGGTTTTGGTAAAGTTACTGGAGACAGCAAGACAGAACTTGAAGGAGCTGTTGAAAAAACAGTTGCTAAGGCAAAAGAAGTAGTTGAAGATGCTAAAGGTGCTGTAGAAGGTGCCGTTGAAGGTTTGAAAAACGCTTTTAAATAAAAATAGAAAAAATCAAGGGTTTCATTTCCCTTGATTTTTTACTATCTTATAAATAATTTTCTGCGACAGCTGCATCTCCAGGATAGGCTTCTTTCTTTCCTTGGACGATTTGGTAGCAATCGGCTCCCTTACCAGCGATAATGACAGCATCTAATTCGTGATTTGTGATAGTCATAGCTGCCTTGATGGCTTCTTGGCGATCCGCAATTTTTTCAACAGGATGATTGATGTAGCTACTAATTTCATCCGCAATGGCCATAGGGTCTTCATAGTTGGGGTCATCAGCAGTCAGAAAGACTTGAATCTCAGGGTGTTGATTGAGGAGAAGGCCAAAGTCTTTGCGACGACTTTCTCCCTTGTTTCCTGTCGAACCTAATACCAGAGCAATATTTCCTGTTTGATGAGTTTCTACAACATTGATGAGTTTTTTGAGACTGTCACCATTGTGGGCATAGTCGATGAAAACCTTGGCACCATTTTTCTGAGTGAGGACTTCCATACGACCAGGAACACGGGTTGCAGCGATTCCTTTTTTGATGTCCTCAAGACTAGCTCCGAGACG
This sequence comes from Streptococcus sp. 5004, assembly GCF_013276755.1. Lineage (GTDB taxonomy): Bacteria > Bacillota > Bacilli > Lactobacillales > Streptococcaceae > Streptococcus. The sequence continues at coordinate 8,089 of NZ_VMLP01000017.1, forward strand.
GAGACAAGCAAGTCCAGCAGCAACGGCATTTTCTTGGTTGAAGTGGCCAATGAGTTGAATATCATAATCTCCAGCGAGTTTACCTCTAGCTGAGAAGCTAAAGGCTTTGGAATTCTCGATTTGGTTATCAGATTGGTTACCATAGAAATCATGCTCTTGATCTGCCACTTGTTCTTTTAGTACAGAAAAGTGATCCATGTCACTGTTAATGATGACTGCTCGGCTATTTTCCATCAAGAGACGCTTGTGGTAGAAGTAGTCTTCAAAGCTAGGGTGTTCAATCGGGCCGATATGGTCTGGGCTGATATTGAGGAAAACTCCCACATCAAAGGTTAGATCATAGACACGTTTGACCAGATAGGCTTGACTGGAGACTTCCATGATGAGGTGGGTACGGTCATTTTGCACAGCTTGATACATCATATCAAAGAGGTCAATACTCTCAGGGGTTGTCAATGCAGACTTAAAGAAAGTCTTGCCATCTAAAGTTGTGTTCATGGTCGACAACATTGCAGGTCGATGCCCTTGAGATAAGATATTATAAGCGAAATAAGCTGCTGTTGTCTTACCCTTGGTTCCAGTAAAGGCAAGGAGTTTGAGTTTTTCCTGTGGATTTCCATAAAATTCCATAGCAATCAGACTCATGGCTTTCTTAATGTCGTTCACGATAATGGCAGGAATACCAACCTCATAGTCCTTTTCAGCTACATACCAACCGAGTCCTTGAGAGATTGCTGAAAGCAGAAATTCCTTCTTAAAGGCAGCACCCTTGACGAAAAAGAGGCTCTTTTCTTTAGCCTTGCGACTGTCATAGCAGATGGTGTCAAATACGACATGACTGTAGTTGTAGTGGTAGTGTCCTTGGTCGATAATCTCACGGAAGAGACCATCTTTCTTTAATATATCTAATACGGTTTCAATTTTTATCATACTTTCTATTGTAAACCGAAAGTCGCAAATTTACAAGTAACAAGGAAAAGTTTATAATGGAAGATAAGGAGTTTTTCCTAGTTATCAAAATTGAATGAGGAATCTATGTCGCACGAAAACAATCACCAGCAGGCCCAGATGTTACGGGGGACTGCTTGGCTAACGGCTAGTAACTTTATCAGTCGCCTGCTTGGGGCTATTTACATTATACCTTGGTATATCTGGATGGGGTCTTATGCGGCTACAGCAAATGGTCTCTTTACCATGGGCTACAATATCTATGCCTGGTTCTTGCTGGTTTCAACAGCAGGGATTCCAGTTGCGGTGGCCAAGCAAGTTGCCAAGTACAATACCATGCGAGAAGAGGAGCATAGCTTTGCCCTGATTCGGAGCTTTTTAGGCTTTATGACAGGACTAGGCCTGGTTTTTGCTTTAGTCTTGTATCTCTTTGCTCCTTGGCTAGCAGACTTATCTGGCGTGGGCAAAGACTTGATACCGATCATGCAGAGCTTGGCTTGGGGAGTCTTGATTTTCCCATCTATGAGTGTTATCCGAGGCTTCTTCCAAGGGATGAATAACCTCAAACCTTATGCCATGAGCCAAATTGCTGAGCAGGTCATTCGTGTTATCTGGATGCTCTTAGCAACCTTTATCATTATGAAACTTGGTTCAGGAGATTACCTAGTAGCGGTTACCCAATCAACCTTTGCGGCCTTTGTCGGCATGGTCGCCAGTTTTGCAGTTTTGATTTATTTCCTTGCTCAAGAAGGCTTACTCAAAAGAGTCCTTGAAACAGGAGATAAGATTAACAGCAAGCGTCTTTTGGTCGATACTATTAAGGAAGCCATTCCTTTTATCCTGACAGGGTCTGCCATCCAGCTCTTCCAGATTTTGGATCAGCTGACCTTTATCAATAGTATGAGTTGGTTTACCAACTATAGTAATGAAGACTTGGTTGTCATGTTTTCTTATTTCTCAGCCAATCCTAATAAAATCACGATGATTTTGATTTCTGTTGGGGTTTCGATTGGGAGTGTAGGCTTGCCACTTTTGACTGAAAACTATATCAAGGGGGACTTGAAGGCAGCTTCTCGTCTTGTTCAGGACAGTCTCACCCTACTCTTTATGTTTCTGCTACCAGCAACGGTTGGAGTGGTCATGGTAGGAGAACCTCTTTATACAGTCTTTTATGGCAAGCCAGATAGTTTGGCCATGGGCTTGTTTGTCTTTGCAGTTTTGCAGTCTATTATTTTAGGCTTGTACATGGTCTTGTCTCCAATGCTTCAGGCTATGTTCCGCAACCGTAAGGCCGTTCTCTATTTTATCTATGGTTCTATTGCCAAGCTGGTCTTGCAACTGCCTACCATCGCCCTTTTCCACAGTTATGGTCCCTTGATTTCAACAACCATTGCTCTCATCATTCCTAACGTCTTGATGTATCGAGATATTTGTAAGGTAACGGGTGTCAAGCGCAAGGTGATTGTGAAGCGAACCATTTTAATCAGTTTGCTGACCCTAGTTATGTTTCTGTTAATAGGAACCATCCAGTGGCTGTTAGGATTTTTCTTCCAACCAAGTGGGCGTTTATGGAGTTTCCTATATGTAGCCCTTGTCGGTGCCATGGGTGGGGGTGTTTATGGAGTCATGAGTCTTCGTACCCGTCTATTGGATAAGGTGATTGGAAAAGCCCAAGCAGACCGCCTGCGAGTAAAATTTAAGCTTTCGTAAGATAGCATTTATAAATAAAAGGAATAAGTTGAACAATCTTTTAGGAGAACTTGAAACTTATTCCTTTTTTAGCGTCAAAATAGCTAAAATTATCTTTTGAAAGTAGAAGATGAGGTCTTTTTCGATTTTTTTTGGAAAAAATCATTGACTAAACAAACTAAACGTTGTATAATAAAACAAATATTTAAATCAGGAGGTTCTGGAAATGAAAAAGTCTAAGAGCAAATATCTAACCTTGGCAGGTCTTGTCCTGGGTACAGGAGTTTTATTGAGTGCCTGTGGAAATTCTAGCACAGCATCAAAAACATACAATTATGTTTACTCAAGTGATCCATCTAGTTTGAACTATCTAGCAGAAAACCGTGCAACAACAAATGATATTGTGACCAACCTGGTAGATGGTCTTATGGAAAATGACCAATATGGGAACTATGTTCCATCCTTGGCTGAGGATTGGACTGTTTCTAAGGACGGTTTAACCTATACCTACAAACTTCGTAAGGATGCTAAGTGGTTTACTTCTGAGGGAGAAGAATATGCACCTGTAACTGCTCAGGATTTTGTAACCGGTTTGCAATATGCAGCTGATAAAAATTCAGAAGCCTTGTATCTAGTGCAGGACTCTGTTGCAGGTTTGGATGACTATATCACTGGGAAAACAAGCGACTTTTCAACTGTCGGTGTCAAGGCACTTGATGACCAAACGGTTCAATACACCTTGGCTCGACCAGAACCTTACTGGAACTCAAAAACAACCTCAACCATTCTCTTCCCAGTCAATGCAGATTTCTTGAAATCAAAAGGGGATGATTTTGGGAAGGTAGACCCTGCTAATATTTTGTACAGTGGACCTTTCTTGATGAAAGCTTTTGTTTCAAAATCTGTCATCGAATACAAGAAAAATCCTAACTACTGGGATGCTAAAAATGTCTTTGTAGATGATGTCAAATTGACCTACTATGATGGTAGTGACCAAGACGCTCTTGTTCGTAACTTTACAGACGGAGCCTATAGCTACGCTCGTCTCTATCCGAATAGTTCAAGTTATGAAGGAATTAAAGAAAAATACAAAGATGATATCGTCTATAGCATGCAAGATGCCACTTCTTACTTCTTAAACTTTAATCTGGATAGACAATCTTATAAATTCACTTCCAAGACAAGTGATGCTGAAAAGAAATCGACTCAAGAAGCGGTTCTTAATAAAAACTTCCGTCAAGCTATTAATTTTGCCTATGATCGGACAGCTTACGGGGCTCAATCTCAAGGAGAAGATGGTGCAACTAAGATTTTGCGTAACTTGGTTGTTCCTCCAAACTTCGTAAGTATCAAGGGAAAAGACTTTGGTGAAGTAGTGGCTTCTAAGATGGTCAATTATGGTAAGGAATGGCAAGGAATCAACTTCGCGGATGCCCAAGATCCATACTACAATCCAGAGAAAGCCAAAGCCAAATTTGCAGAAGCTAAGAAAGAATTAGAAGCTAAGGGGGTAACATTCCCTATCCACTTAGATAAAAATATAGAGTTGACCAATAAGGCTGAAATTCAAGGAATCAATTCCATGAAGCAATCAATTGAGTCTGTCTTAGGTGCAGAAAATGTTGTGATTGATGTCCACCTACTTTCTACAGAGGACTATGATAGTTCAGGTTATCTAGCTCAAACAGCTGCGCAAAAAGACTACGATCTCTACAATGGTGGTTGGAGTGCGGACTATCTTGATCCATCTAGCTATCTTGATATCTTTAGTGTCAAGAATGGTGGGGTTCTACAAAGTCTTGGACTCGAGCCTGGTGAAGCCAATGACAAGGCCAAGGCTGTTGGATTGGATGTCTACACTCAAATGTTGGAAGAAGCTAATAAGGAACAAGATATTGCAAAACGCTATGAAAAGTATGCTGAAATCCAAGCTTGGTTAGTAGATAGCTCTCTAGCAATTCCAAATGTTTCACTTGGTGGAACACCAACATTGAGAAAACTCGTTCCTTTCTCAGCACCTTATTCATTGGCTGGTAATAAAGGGGTTGAATCCTATAAATACCTCAAAGTACAAGATAAGATTGTCACAACAGACGAATATGCAAAAGCCAGAGAAAAATGGTTGAAAGAAAAAGAAGAATCTAATAAAAAAGCTCAAGAAGAATTGGCAAAACATGTGAAATAGGGATTTTTCAAGAAAAACGATGGTTTCGAAAGAAGCTGTCGTTTTTTAATAGAATGATAGTAAATTTGGAAGAAAAATCTCACATTTTTTTCTTTGTTTCTTGAATTTATGTTATAATGAATATAACAAAAACGTGAGAAACTATTTTCGAAAGTCTCTTCCAGTGTTAACTGAAGTATGCACATGCTAGGATGATTTAATAGGAGGGATGCTGTCTACTAAAAAATAAGATAAAACGCAACAATTGATAAGTTCTTCTTTATGTGAAGAGTTTTTATCGGCCTGTTTACTAATCGTTATGGAGGTATCATCATGGGCGCTATTATGGAGTTTGCAACAGAAAAACAGATTGCATCATTTCTGTCAACTTGTCGCATTGAAGGGCAAAAGAATTTTCTGATGGCCTTCAAGAAAAAGACATGGCTGAAATCCTTTATTGATTTCTTCGTTGTAGGAGGAAGTTACTATGTTCAGTCGAGTGTGAAGCCTAAAATTCTGGCATTCACACCTAAGGGGATCTATTTGATGGACATCAGTGATGTAACTGAGAATCGTTTTAATCAAGTCCTTGAGATGCCTTGGAATCAAGTTAAAGATTTTACTTATAAGCCAGTCTTGAATACAGTTAGGCTGAACTGGAACTATCAAAATGAAGCCTATATTTTTTCCGTGGATGTCGGTCAGATTAGTCAGCGTGTGGGCCAGTATCAATTTAACAAAGACCATTATGACTATTTAGCCCAACAGGATTTTTTCGTTCACAGTAAACCCTAGCAATCATTTTCACAAAAGAATCTGGAAGCTTTTCTGGATTCTTTTTAGCTTTACTAGCTAGTACTCAATGAAAATCAAA
>NZ_VMLP01000017.1:13795-50483 GCF_013276755.1 Streptococcus sp. 5004
CGAAGTCAGTAACATATACTTACGGTAAGGCAACGCTGACGTGGTTTGAAGAGATTTTCGAAGAGTATAAGTCTATAGTTTGAAACTATAACTAGCTCTTGAAAAGAAGAAAATGAGTTGATGAAAATAAGTGGTACAATAGTTACTATAGATTTGGAGGAATTGTATGAGCAAGGAATTACACATTAACACAATTTTGGCCCAGGCGGGTATTAAGTCAGATGAAGCGACAGGTGCATTGGTGACACCGCTTCATTTTTCAACGACCTATCAGCATCCAGAGTTTGGTCAATCTACTGGATTTGACTATACGCGTACTAAAAACCCAACTCGTAGTAAGGCTGAGGAGGTCTTGGCAGCTATTGAGTCAGCAGATTATGCCCTAGCGACTAGCTCAGGGATGTCAGCAATTGTATTAGCCTTTAGCGTCTTTCCAGTAGGAAGTAAGGTCTTGGCTGTCCGTGACCTTTATGGAGGTTCTTTCCGCTGGTTCAATCAAGTGGAGCAGGAAGGCCGTTTCCATTTTACCTATGCCAACACAGAAGAAGAGTTGATTGCCGAGTTAGAAAAGGATGTGGATGTTCTCTATATCGAAACTCCAACCAATCCCTTGATGTTGGAATTTGACATCGAAAAATTGGCAAAATTGGCTCATGCTAAGGGGGCCAAAGTGGTGGTGGATAATACCTTCTATAGCCCTATCTACCAACGTCCGATTGAAGATGGAGCAGATATCGTTCTTCATTCAGCAACTAAGTATCTAGCAGGGCACAATGATGTCTTGGCTGGAGTGGTTGTGACTAATAGTTTAGAACTATACGAGAAGCTCTTTTACAATCTTAATACGACAGGGGCAGTCTTGTCTCCATTTGACAGTTATCAATTGATTCGTGGTCTCAAGACCTTGTCTCTTCGTATGGAGCGCTCAACAGCTAACGCCCAAGAAGTGGTTGCCTCTTTGAAGGATTCCCCAGCAGTTAAGGAAGTTCTCTACACTGGTCGTGGGGGCATGATTTCCTTTAAAGTAACCGATGAAACACGCATTCCTCATATTTTGAACAGTCTCAAGGTCTTCTCTTTTGCGGAAAGTTTGGGTGGAGTGGAAAGTCTCATTACCTATCCAACGACCCAAACTCACGCTGATATTCCAGCAGAAGTGCGCCATTCTTATGGTTTGACAGATGACCTCTTGCGCTTGTCAATTGGGATTGAGGATGCTAGAGATTTGATTGCAGATTTGCGTCAAGCCTTGGAAGGATAAGACAAAGATGGGAAAATATGATTTTACAAGCCTGCCCAATCGTTTAGGGCACCATACCTATAAATGGAAAGAAGCAGAAACGGATAGTGAAGTCCTACCAGCTTGGATAGCGGATATGGACTTTGTAGTCTTGCCTGAAATTCGCCAAGCTGTGCAAACTTACGCTGATCAACTGGTTTATGGCTATACCTATGCCAGTGAAGAGTTAATTAAGGAAGTTCAAAAGTGGGAAGCCACACAACACGGCTACCACTTTGACAAAGAGGCTCTTGTCTTTATCGAGGGTGTGGTACCAGCCATCTCAACAGCTATTCAAGCCTTTACAAAAGAAGGCGAGGCGGTTTTGATTAACACACCTGTCTATCCACCCTTTGCTCGCAGTGTCAAGTTGAACAACCGTAGATTGATTACCAATTCTTTGGTGGAAAAGGATGGTCTGTTTGAGATTGACTTTGACCGACTTGAAAAGGATTTGGTGGAAGAGGAGGTCAAACTCTATATTCTTTGCAACCCTCACAATCCTGGTGGACGTGTGTGGGAAAAAGAAGTCTTGGAGAAGATTGGCCAACTCTGCCAAAAACACGGTGTTTTCTTGGTTTCAGATGAGATTCACCAAGATTTGGCCCTCTTTGGTCACAAGCATCATTCCTTCAATACCATCAATCCTGACTTTAAAGAATTTGCGATCGTCTTGACCAGTGCCACTAAAACCTTTAATATTGCTGGGACAAAAAATTCATATGCAGTTATTGAAAATCCTAAGTTGAGACTGGCTTTCCAGAAACGCCAGTTGACCAATAATCAGCATGAAATTTCAGGCTTGGGTTATTTGGCGACAGAAGCTGCCTATCGCTATGGGAAGGATTGGTTAGAGGAACTCAAGCAAGTCTTTGAAGACCACATCAATTATGTGGTAGATTTATTTGGAAAAGAGACTAAAATTAGGGTCATGAAACCGCAAGGAACCTACTTGATTTGGCTTGATTTTTCAGCCTATGACCTGACTGATGAAACATTGCAAGAGCTGTTGAGAAATGAAGCTAAGGTTATCCTCAACCCTGGTTCGGATTATGGAGAGGAAGGAAGTCTCCATGCCCGCCTCAATGTAGCCATGCCTAAATCCCTGCTGCAAGAAGTTTGTCAGCGGATTGTGACGACTTTTGCCAAACGTTAAAAATCCAGCCTTCTAGGAGAAAAGTCATCCTAGAAGGCTATTTTCATAGGGGAAAATATGGTATAATAAAAAGATAAGGTAAAGGTAAAAATATGGCTAAATTGATTCCGGGGAAAGTCCGTATCGAAGGCGTTGCCCTTTATGAAACTGGTAAGGTTGACATCATCAAGGAAAAGAACAATCGGCTCTACGCTCGCGTTGCAGAAGAAGAACTGCGCTATAGTTTAGAGGATGATTTGGTTTTTTGTGCCTGTGATTTTTTCCAAAAGAGGAGCTACTGTGTGCATTTGGCAGCGCTGGAGCATTTTCTAAAAAATGATGAGCGTGGTCAGGAAATCTTGCAGAGTATGGAAGAAGGTCACGAAGAAAAAGAGGCCGTTGAAACCAAGGTGACCTTGGGTGGCAAATTTTTGGACCGAATCTTGTCTCCAAAATCAGAACGTGCCTATGAATTATCGGCTGTGGGGCAGGTGGAAGCAGGGACCAATCATATCTTGTGGACTCTGAGAATCGGCCAAATCAATAGCCAAAAATACTATGTCATTCGGGATATTCCACTCTTTTTAAGGATTGTCGAGCAGAGAAAGTCTTATATGATTGGCAAGATTTATGAGGAGTCTCTTTCTTGGGAAGCCTTTGATGAGGCTAGCCAAGAACTTCTGACTTTCTTGCGAGGACTGATGGAGGAAGGACAGGCTCCAGACCTCTTTTTCCAAAACCAAGGTCGGCACCTCTTTTTCCCTCTGACCTTTTTTGAGCAGGGTGTGAATTTACTGATGACCTTGCCGCATTTTCAATTTGACCATCAAGTGGATAGCTATCAGACTCTGCTTTTTCAGGATATGCATGCTGATGCCAATCTATTTGCCTTTACAGTAACAGAATACTCGGATTATTTTGAAATGGAAATCAGTGAGAGTCCTAGGGTCAATGTCTTTTATCAGGGAGTTGTGCTTTTCCATAAAGGACAGGTTTATTTTCTGACAGACCAGCAGATGCGTCTTCTCAAGGAAATCAAAGCGTTGCCTTTGGATCAGCATGGCAAGAAATACCTGCAATTTGATAGCAGTGACCGAGATAAGTTGGCTTCTTGTCTAGCGCTCTTTGGCCAGATGGGCAGCGTTTCAGCTCCAGAACGTCTACAAATCAAATCCTTTGCGACCTCTTTTTACTTTGACAGGGAAGAAGATAATCGGATTCGTTTAGAAATTCAGTTTGATTATGGGGATAGGCAGGTATCTAGCCGACAAGAGTTAGAAGAATTACCATTTTCGAGTGATGCTGACTTAGAAGAAAGAGTTTTCCAAGTCTGTTTGGCAGCAGGTTTTGAAGCAGATTTTCAATCTTGGCGTCAGGCCTTAAAAGCCGAGTCTGTCTATCATTTCTTTCACGAAATCATTCCAGTCTTTGAAAAACTCGGTCATGTTGACCTATCAGACAAGCTAGAAGAGCTTTATAGCTTAGCGAGTCCTCAAGTGCAGATTGCTTCCAAGGGAGGTCTCTTGGAAATCCAGTTTGATTTTCAAGATATTGCCCAAGAGGAAATTGACCAAGCCATGCAGGCCTTGGTTGCCAACAAGGATTTTTACATTGATTCGTCTAATCAAGTCTACTTTTTTGATGAAGAAACCAAGAAAATTCGCCAAAATTTACAGGAGCTAGGACAATTCGAATTAAAAGATGGCTCCTTGCAGGCTCGGAAATCATTGGCCTACAGTTTAGCCCATCTCTTTGAAGGGCGAGACCGTGTTTCTTTTTCACAAGAATTCCAGAATCTGGCCCAGGATTTGACGCATCCAGAGGACTTTCCTCGACAAGCAACTCAGGTTCAGGCTGATTTGCGAGATTATCAGGAAAAGGGAATCGGCTGGCTGCAAATGCTCCATCATTATGGTTTTGGTGGGATTTTGGCTGATGATATGGGTTTGGGGAAAACCCTTCAGACCATTGCTTTTTTGACCAGTCAAGTGACAAAAGAAAGTCGGGTCTTGATTTTAGCTCCGTCAGGTTTGATTTACAACTGGGCAGATGAGTTTCAAAAATTTGCCCCACAGTTAGATGTGGCTGTTGTTCATGGTTTGAAAGCTAGTCGTGAAGAGATTCTTGCTGAGAGCCATCAAATCTTTGTGACAAGCTATGCTACCTTCCGTCAGGACAGTGAGCTTTATCAGGGGATGGCCTTTGACTTCCTTTGCTTAGATGAGGCTCAGGTCATGAAGAACGCCCAGACCAAGATTGCCCAGACCTTGAGACAATTTGTGGTGCCGTCAGTCTTTGCCTTGTCCGGAACTCCGATTGAAAACCATCTGGGTGAGCTGTGGTCTATTTTCCAAATCGTCATGCCAGGACTTTTGCCAAGCAAGAAAGAATTTATGAAATTGCCAGCCGAGCGAGTGGCTCAGTTTATCAAGCCTTTCGTTATGAGGCGCAAGAAAGAAGAAGTGCTGACTGAATTACCAGACTTAATCGAAGTGGTTTATAAAAATGAACTGGAAGACCAGCAAAAGGCTATCTACCTAGCCCAGTTGCAACAGATGCGGGACCGTCTGGCTCAAGTATCAGATCAGGAATTTCAGCGAAGTCGTGTGGAAATCTTGTCTGGTCTGATGCGCTTGCGCCAAATCTGTGATACCCCTGCCCTCTTTATGGAAGATTATCAGGGAGCCAGCGGCAAACTGGATAGTCTCCGAGACCTGCTGCTACAGGTGGCAGACGGCGGACACCGTGTCTTGCTTTTCTCGCAGTTCAAGGGAATGTTGGAGAAAATTGAACAAGAACTGCCAGACTTGGGCATGACTTCCTTTAAAATTACGGGTTCAACCCCAGCCAAGGAAAGACAAGATATGACCAAGGCCTTTAACCAAGGGGAAAGAGATGCCTTTCTGATTTCCCTCAAGGCTGGTGGTGTCGGTCTGAACCTGACAGGTGCTGATACGGTTATCTTGGTCGACCTTTGGTGGAATCCTGCGGTGGAAGCGCAAGCCATTGGCCGTGCCCATCGGATGGGACAGGAAGAAACGGTTGAGGTCTATCGCTTGGTAACCAAGGGAACCATTGAAGAAAAAATCCAGGAACTCCAAGAACAAAAGAAACATCTGGTGTCACAAGTATTGGATGGCACAGAGTCACGTGGCAGTCTGACCCTAGCAGAAATTAGAGAAATTTTGGGAATTTCTGAAGCCAGCACTTGAAAAATCAAGACAATACGCTATAATGAAGTGTTGAAAGGAAATAGAAAATGAAACAAGAACGATTTCCATTGGTGTCAGATGACGAGGTCATGTTGACTGAAATGCCAGTCATGAACTTGTATGATGAGTCTGATCTGATCAGTAATATCAAGGGTGAGTATCGGGATAAAAATTATTTAGAATGGGCTCCTATTACTGAAGAGGCGCCAGTCAAACCGATTGAAAAGCAAGTCGAGAAACCTAAAAAGGCTCCTTTAGGGGTTAAAAAAGAAGGAAAGAGCTATGCAGAGGTGGCACGTGAAGAAGCGCGTGCAGACTTGAAAAAGAAACGCTCAGCTAACTATCTAACTCAGGATTTCAGCCGTACGAGACGTCATTCTAAATCAGTCCTTCTTAGACAGGGCAATCAACCGACAGCGCCTTTCCAAAAGGAAAATCCTGGTGAATTTGTCAAATATAGCCAAAAATTGACCCAGTCTCAGTACATCTTGGCGGAAGAAGTTCATTCTATCCCTACCAAGAATGAAGAAGTGTCAGCACCTGCTCCAAAGAAAAACAACTATGATTTTCTAAAGAAGAGCCAAATCTACAATAAAAAAAGTAAACAAACAGAACAAGAACGTCGGGTTGCCCAAGAATTGAATCTGACCAGAATTACAGAATAGGGGAGAAAACATGCCAAAGACATATCATTTTATCGGAATTAAGGGATCAGGGATGAGTGCCTTGGCCTTGATGTTGCACCAAATGGGGCATAAGGTACAGGGATCAGATGTTGAAAAGTACTACTTTACTCAACGTGGTCTTGAGCAGGCAGGAATTACCATTCTTCCTTTTGATGAAAAGAACCTAGACGGTGATATGGAAATTATCGCTGGAAATGCCTTTCGTCCAGATAACAATGTCGAAATTGCCTATGCAGACCAAAATGGTATCAGCTACAAACGTTACCATGAATTTCTAGGTAGCTTTATGCGTGACTTTGTTAGCATGGGAGTAGCTGGAGCGCATGGAAAAACTTCAACGACAGGTATGTTATCTCATGTCTTGTCTCACATCACAGACACTAGCTTCTTGATTGGGGATGGGACAGGTCGTGGTTCGGCCAATGCCAAATATTTTGTCTTTGAATCTGACGAATATGAGCGTCACTTTATGCCTTATCATCCAGAATACTCTATTATCACCAACATTGACTTTGACCATCCAGATTATTTCACAAGTCTCGAGGATGTTTTCAATGCCTTTAACGACTATGCCAAACAAATTACCAAGGGTCTTTTTGTCTATGGTGAAGATGCAGAATTGCGTAAGATTACGGCTAATGCTCCGATTTATTATTATGGTTTTGAAGCTGAGGGTAATGATTTTGTAGCTAGTGAGCTTCTTCGTTCAACAACTGGTTCAACCTTCACCGTTCATTTCCGTGGACAAGACTTGGGGCAATTCCACATCCCAACCTTTGGTCGTCACAATATCATGAATGCGACAGCCGTTATTGGTCTTCTTTACACAGCAGGATTTGATTTGAACTTGGTGCGTGAGCACTTGAAAACATTTGCCGGTGTTAAGCGTCGTTTCACTGAGAAAATTGTCAATGACACAGTGATTATCGATGACTTTGCCCACCATCCAACAGAAATTATTGCGACCTTGGATGCGGCTCGTCAGAAATACCCAAGCAAGGAAATTGTAGCAGTCTTCCAACCGCATACCTTTACAAGAACCATTGCCTTGTTGGACGAATTTGCTCACGCTTTGAACCAAGCGGATGCTGTTTACCTAGCGCAAATCTATGGATCTGCTCGTGAAGTAGACCATGGAGATGTCAAGGTAGAAGACCTAGCCAAAAAAATCAACAAAAAACACCAAGTGATCACTGTTGAAAATGTTTCTCCCCTCCTAGACCACGATAATGCTGTCTATGTCTTTATGGGAGCAGGAGATATCCAAACCTATGAGTATTCGTTCGAGCGTCTCTTGTCTAACTTGACAAGCAATGTTCAGTAGGATATTCTTATGGAAATTCCAATTAAGATCATTCAAGCAAGTCAGTCTGATTTAGCTGAGGTAGTGGCACTTCAGGCCACATCTTTTCCAGCTGAAAAGCAGCAACCTTCCCATATCTTAGAAGAAAGTATCCGTAAGTGTGCGGATACCTTTCTTCTAGCTAGGGATGAAAATCAACTTTTAGGCTATATTTTATCAAGTCCCCAGTCAGACAATCCGCAATGTCTAAAAATACATTCTTTAATTATCGAGGCTGACCATCGGAGACAGGGCTTGGGAACACTTCTTCTTGCAGCCTTGAAAGAGGTAGCAGTTGAGCTGGATTACAAAGGGATTCGTTTGAAGAGTCCTGATGAGTTGCTTTCATACTTTGAAATGAACGGTTTTATTGATGAAGAAACTTCCCTTTATGCAACTAGCCAGGGTTTTAGTATGATTTGGTTTAATCCCTTTTATCTGGAGGCACAATGAAAATCAGACAAGCAAGATTAGAAGATTTGGATCGGATTGTTGATATTGAACTAGAAAATTTCTCGATTGAAGAAGCCATTCCTCGCTCTGTTTTTGAAGCACATTTGCGAGAAATTCAGACCTCGTTTCTGGTTGCGGAAAAAGAAGGTAGAATCATGGGTTATATCGAAGGGCCAGTTGTCCCTCACCGCTATCTGCAAGACCAGTCTTTTACAGAAGAGATAGAAGATTATAGTCATGAGCCTGGTGGTTATATCTCTGTGACCTGTCTTTCTATTGCCAAAGAGGCCCAGGGGATAGGACTGGGTCAGCAATTGCTAACAGCCTTGAAAGACCTGGCTCTTGAAGATGAGAGAGAAGGCATTAACCTAACCTGTCATGACTATCTCATCGCCTACTATGAAAAGCATGGATTTGTCAATGAAGGTCTGTCCCAGTCAACCTTTGCAGGGGAAACCTGGTATGATATGGTCTGGGAAACGAAAAAATAAGCCAGGAAAAGTATCATAGGTTGCTTTTCTTGGACTTTTAAGATATAATATTATGGATTGTCAACAAGGAGGAAAAACTTTTGAGTGAAAAGTCAAGAGAAGAAGAGAAATTAAGCTTTAAAGAGCAGATTCTGAGAGATTTAGAAAAAGTAAAAGGCTATGATGAAGTTCTGAAAGAAGATGAGGCAGTAGTTCGCACTCCTGCAAATGAACCTTCAGCTGAAGAACTCATGGCTGATTCCTTGTCAACGGTAGAGGAGATTATGAGAAAAGCTCCTACCGTGCCGACTCACCCAAGTCAAGATGTACCAGCTTCTCCAGCAGATGAGATTCAAAGAGAAACTCCTGGTGTTCCAAGTCATCCAAGTCAAGATGCACCTTCTTCTCCAGCGGAAGAAAGTGGTTCAAGACCAGGACCAGGTCCTGTTAGACCTAAGAAACTTGAAAGAGAATACAATGAAACCCCAACAAGGGTAGCTGTTTCCTATAAGACGGCAGAGAAAAAAGCAGAACAAGCAGGTCCAGAAACACCTATGCCTGCTACAGAAACAGTGGATATCATCAGCGATACACCACGTCGTAGCCGTAGAGAAGGAGCAAAACCTGTTAAGCCTAAGAAAGAGAAGAAGTCACATGTGAAAGCCTTTGTGATTTCATTCCTTGTATTCCTTGCCTTGCTCTCAGCAGGTGGTTACTTTGGTTACCAGTATGTTCAGTCATCTTTACAGCCTGTGGATGCTTCATCGAAACAATATGTGACGGTTGGAATTCCAGAAGGTTCAAACGTTCAAGAAATCGGTACGACGCTTGAAAAAGCTGGTTTGGTAAAGCATGGTCTGATTTTTAGCTTTTATGCCAAGTATAAAAATTATACCGATTTGAAAGCAGGTTACTACAATTTGCAAAAGAGTATGAGTACAGAAGACTTACTCAAAGAGTTGCAAAAAGGTGGAACAGCTGAACCACAGGAACCTGTCCTTGCGACTTTGACAATTCCAGAAGGTTATACGATTGATCAAATTGCTCAAGCTGTGGGTCAATTGCAAGGTGACTTCAAAGAGCCTTTGACAGCGGAGGCTTTCTTGGCAAAAGTTCAAGATGAGACGTTTATCAGTCAAGAAGTTGCCAAATATCTGAGTCTACTTGAAAGCTTGCCTACAAAAGACAGCGGTGCGCGTTATCGTTTGGAAGGATACCTTTTCCCAGCTACATACTCTATCAAGGAAAGCACAACTATTGAGAGCTTGATTGATGAGATGTTAGCTGCTATGGATAAGAACCTATCTCCTTACTATAGTACGATCAAATCTAAAAACTTGACTGTCAATGAGTTGTTGACCATTGCTTCCTTGGTCGAAAAAGAAGGTGCCAAGACAGAAGATCGTAAGCTCATTGCAGGTGTATTCTACAATCGTTTGAATCGTGATATGCCACTTCAAAGTAATATTGCAATCTTGTATGCCCAAGGAAAACTGGGGCAAAATATCAGCCTAGCTGAGGATGTTGCGATTGATACCAACATTGATTCACCTTATAATGTTTATAAAAATGTAGGTCTCATGCCTGGTCCAGTCGATAGTCCGAGTCTGGATGCGATTGAGTCAAGCATCAATCAAACTAAGAGCGATAACCTCTACTTTGTAGCAGATGTCACAGAAGGAAAGGTCTACTATGCTAACAATCAAGAAGACCACGACCGCAATGTCGCTGAACATGTCAACAGCAAATTAAACCAAACAAACTAAAATTATGTGATACTTCACATAATTTTCTTTCGAAAATATCATCAGAAGAAAGTTGAGAAAAATGGCAGAAAAAACATATCCTATGACCCTTGAGGAAAAGGAAAAACTTGAAAAAGAATTAGAAGAATTGAAATTGGTTCGCCGTCCAGAAGTGGTAGAACGCATTAAGATTGCCCGTTCATACGGTGACCTTTCAGAAAACAGTGAGTACGAAGCAGCTAAGGATGAACAAGCCTTTGTCGAAGGACAAATCTCTAGCTTGGAAACAAAAATCCGCTATGCTGAAATCGTCAATAGCGACGCAGTTGCCCAGGACGAAGTAGCGATTGGTAAAACAGTCACCATCCAAGAAATTGGTGAGGACGAAGGAGAAGTTTATATTATCGTAGGTTCAGCTGGTGCGGATGCCTTTGCAGGTAAGGTTTCAAATGAAAGCCCAATTGG
Organism: Streptococcus sp. 5004; assembly: GCF_013276755.1. Lineage (GTDB taxonomy): Bacteria > Bacillota > Bacilli > Lactobacillales > Streptococcaceae > Streptococcus. The sequence goes on from NZ_VMLP01000017.1 coordinate 24,583, forward strand.
ACAAGCCTTGATTGGCAAGAAAACAGGTGACACAGCAACCATTGAAACGCCTGTTGGTAGCTATGATGTAAAAATTTTGAAGGTTGAAAAAACAGCCTAAAACAGAAGAAAGGAGTGGGGAGGCTGTGCGCTTCACTCACTCCTTTTTCCATTTTGCTACTCTTCGAAAATCTCTTCAAACCACGTCAGCGTCGCCTTGCCGTATGTATGGTTACTGACTTCGTCAGTTTCATCTACAACCTCAAAACAGTGTTTTTAGCAACCTACGGCTAGCTTTCTAGTTTGCTCTTTGATTTTCATTGAGTATAAATTGAATTGAAATTGGAGACTATATGAGTTCAAAGAAGAAGAAAAACAAGATGGAGCGTGGTCTGACCAATCGTCATGTGCAGGTTATGGCCATCGCTGGAACAATCGGAACAGGACTCTTTTTGGGAGCAGGTCGCTCTATTAGCCTAACAGGTCCTTCCATTGTACTGATTTATATGATTACGGGGGCCTTCATGTTCCTCATGATGCGTGCTGTTGGGGAAATGCTCTACCAAGACCCTGAGCAACATACCTTTATCAACTTTATCACGCGTCATTTGGGTAAGGGCTGGGGCTATTTCTCAGTATGGTCTTACTGGCTATCCGTTGTCTTTATCGGTATGGCGGAAATCACTGCTATCGCACATTATGTGCAATTTTGGTTCCCAACTTGGCCGAGTTGGATGATTGAGATTGGATTTTTGACCATTCTAGCCTTGGTCAATCTGATTGCGGTGAAGCTCTTTGGGGAAGTTGAGTTTTGGTTTGCGATGGTCAAGATTGTGGCTATTTTAGCTATGATTGCAACAGGAGTCTTTATGGTCTTGACAGGCTTTAAGACACCTCATGGAGTAGCAAGTTTGGCCAATATTGCTGACAATTTCTCCCTCTTCCCAAATGGTGGAGTGAACTTTGTCATGGCCTTCCAGATGGTGTTCTTTGCATATCTTATGATTGAGTTTATCGGGGTCACAACTTCTGAAACCAAAAATCCACGTCAGGTCTTGCCAAAAGCCGTTAAGGAAATTCCTTTGCGTATCGCCTTTTTCTACGGTGGTGCCCTCTTAGCCATCATGGCTATCATTCCATGGCGTGAACTTGCCTCAGCTGATTCTCCTTTTGTAACAGTATTTGAATTGGCCGGTGTCAAGTGGGCAGCAGCCTTGATTAACTTCGTTGTTTTGACCTCAGCAGCATCTGCTCTTAACTCAACGCTTTATTCAACAGGGCGCCATTTGTATCAGATTGCTCATGATTCGCCAAATCGCTTCCTAAAGGCTATCAAGGCAGATACTCTTTCTCGCCACAATGTGCCACAAAATGCCATCATCGCCTCAGCGATTTTGATTGCCCTAGCAGCCTTTATCAACGTCCTGCCAGGAGTTTCGGATGCCTTTGCCTTGATTACGGCATCATCATCAGGTGTCTATATTGCCATTTATATCTTGATCATGGTGGCTCACCTTAAATACCGCAAGTCACCAGACTTTATGGCGGATGGCTATCTCATGCCCCATTATCGTTTCCTAAATCCTTTAACCATGCTCTTCTTTGCCTTTGTCTTTGTAACCCTCTTTTTACAAGAGTCTACATTTGTAGGAGCAATCGGCTCAGCTATCTGGATTATCGGTTTTGGGATTTACAGCCAGTGGAAATTTAGAAAATAGATTTGAAACTCATCAGCTTAGGTTGATGGGTTTTTCTAGTTTGACAGTCTATTGAAATAAGGCTATAATCAAGCTGTAACAGTGTTTGAGGAGGTTTAGATGTACTTTAGATTGGAAAACAAGGAGTCTCAGAAAGCACAAGAAATTGGGAATTTGATTCGTACTTATAATCGTTCAAAAAGAGAAGAAGCTGAAAGTGAGCCACTTAATCTTTATGTTGAAGATGAAAAGGGCAATCTCCTGGCAGGTTTGATAGCAGAGACTTTTGGAAATTGGCTAGAAATCGAGTATTTATTTGTAAAAGAGGAATTGCGAGGGCAAGGAATTGGCTCAAAACTATTGCAACAGGCAGAAAGTGAAGCTAAGAATCGTAACTGTTGTTTTGCCTTTGTCAATACTTACCAGTTCCAGGCGCCAGACTTTTATCAGAAACATGGCTACAAGGAAGTCTTTGCTTTGCAAGACTATCCCTACACAGGGCAAAGATTTTATTACCAAAAGGATTTGTAAGGAGAGTATGAAGGTATAATATGAAGAGAGACTCGCACATGAGTATGGAGGTGGACTGATGTATATGAGTAACTATCGATAAATACCAGTTAAATCCTACAAATTGTGTCTTTCTAGACGATATTGAGTACAATACAATCGCAGCTGAGAAATTGGGAATCAACTCCTATCAGATTAAGAAAAGAAGCGATTCAGTCGATATTTTGAAATCCTATATTTAAACTTAACACTCTCTATTTTTTATGGTATAGAGTTTTTTGTTAATAAAATTTTACAAAATGACATTTATATATTGCATTAAGTTAGATATATGATATAATGTTGTTAAAAAGAGGCGCAACTTTTTAAAATTAATGAGAATCAAAGAGGAAACTAAGAGTATTAATGGAGGAATAAAAAATGGAAGTTATAAATGTAAGTAAGCATTATGGTCATTCAATCATTCTCAAAGATATAAATTTTGCACTTAATAAGGGTGAAATTGTTGGTCTAGTAGGAAGAAACGGAGTTGGCAAGAGTACATTGATGAAAATTCTTGTTCAGAATAATCAACCGACTTCAGGGAATATTATAAGTAGTGATAATGTTGGGTATTTAATCGAAGAACCAAAATTATTTTTATCTAAAACAGGCTTAGAGAATTTAAAATATCTGGCAAACTTATATGGTGTTAACTACAATCAAGAAAGATTTGGGAGTTTGATTCAAGAGTTAGATTTGAGTCAGTCTATTAATAAAAAAGTAAAGACCTATTCTTTGGGTACAAAACAAAAATTAGCTTTGCTTCTAACTCTCGTTACGGAACCTGATATATTGATTTTAGATGAACCGACTAATGGTTTAGATATTGAATCGTCACAAATAGTTTTATCGGTTCTAAAAAATTTAGCTTTACATGAAAATGTGGGAATTTTAATATCGAGTCATAAATTAGAAGATATTGAAGAAATTTGTGAGAGAGTTCTTTTCTTGGAGAACGGGTTTTTGACATTCCAAAAAGTAGGAAAAGATAGTCATAATTGCTTGTTTGAGATAGCTTTTTCATCAGCTACAGATAAAGACATTTTCCTTACCAAACAAGAATTTGGGGATATTGTTCAGGAAGAGGGACTGAAAATTACTATGTCTGGGAATATTCAAAGTAGTGAGCTTTTTAAATTTTTTAACGAAAACTCTATTAAAGTAGTTGATTTTGAAACTAAAAAAGAGACGCTTAAAGATATTTATCTAAATCGTTCAAAATAAAGGAAGGTTATAATCATGAAATTAAATAAATTGAATTTTCTTAAGGAAAATATAAGGGATTTATATTCATCAGGCGTAATATATCTCGGTTTGATTATCTCGTTTATACCGCCGATATTGGTTACATTCTTTATTCTAAGGACTCAAGGGACATCGCTTGGTATTAAGCATATTTCAAACTTTTATGCTATGCTCGGTATGTTAATGGCTGTTATACATGCTAACCGAATTATTAGCAGGGATTTTTCCTACAATACGATCAGTTTATTTTATAATCAACAGAAAAATCGGATGATTTACGTCTTGTCTAATTTTCTATATGCCATCTCAGTTTCCATTATTTATGCTTTGAATGGTATTGTGTTACTAGTCATCGTAAGTAAATTGGGTGTTCCAGGTGCTTTAGGATTAGATTTTATAGTAGCTATTGTAGTCAATACAATTTTGTTAGTCCTATTTTATTTTCTATTATCTTACATTTTCTATTTATACAAATTGAAAAGTGGCTTGGTATTTGGTATTTTAGTAGCTTTACTACTCTTTATCCCTAATATATTAAATACGATTATGATGAATACTAGTAATGATTTGTTTATCAAAGCAATTGAACTTCTTCCTTTTTATTCTTTACCTGTATTTGTGGCTTCAAATACGATGTCTATTAGTCAGTATCTTGTGGTAATAACTACAATCATTTTATTGTATTTTTTCACTCTCAAGAAAAGCAAGGAGTATTCATTTTAGTTTTATTTAGTATTATTTTGCAGACTTAAAATCCAGCAAAAAATCAGTCATCTTGGTATGCTCCTGCTCTTGTTGTGTACACGTTTTTGTCTTATGCTAGACTCATTTCCAAAAGCATTATATAATAGTGATATGAAATCAACTAAATAAGAAATATAAGCAATCAAAACTCGTTTAAAAGACCCTACTAAAGCTAATACTAAACAAAAAATCAAATAGCAAACTAGGAAGTTTATTTCAAACAATCCAACATACTGATTTTAGGCTGAAGATAATATTGGAGTGCTAATTAATGAGGTTATAATAAATAGCTGACAGCTTGTGTTGGTTTTGGATTTTTTAAGAGTAGATGAGTATTAAAACTATAAGGAGGACGCAGGTGGCTAAAAATTTAAAATTAAAATTAGCTCGTGTAGAGCTTGATTTAACTCAAGGTCAACTGGCAGAGGCTGTTGGGGTGACGCGCCAGACTATTGGTTTGATAGAGGCGGGGAAATACAATCCCAGTCTCTCGCTCTGCCAGTCCATTTGCAGATGTTTAGGGAAAACCCTAGACCAACTATTTTGGGAGGAAGAAGATGGTAAATAAATTCATTCATTATCAATTACTTGACGAAAGAGAAGAACAACTAATCAATAAAGCTGGAGCGGAATCCTTTACCCTTTTCATTGGACTTGTGCTTCTAAGCTATTTGGTGGCTGTATTAGCTCCCTCTCTTTTTAATCCGAATTTTCTAGTCTATACTCTGATAGTAGGAATTTTCTTCTTTTTCAACCGTGCCCGTTATCTGGGAGTGACCTACTATAGTCGTTTTCATTTTACGATTTTGGGTTGTTTTTTCTTAACCTTGGCTATTACGACTCTTTTGATGTTACAGAATTATCAATTCAACATAGAAATTTATCAGCACAATCCTTTGAACGTTACATACCTGTCTGCTTGGGCAATTACTTATGTCATTTACCTTCCCTGGGTCTTTATTGGCAATCTTGGTCTGAAGAGCTATGGCGAATGGGCTCAGAAAAAATTTGAACAAGACATGGATGAACTGGAGAGTGGTGAATAGCTTGTTACTCTTTTCTCAATCCAGCTAAAATGTGATATAATAGTACTAATTTATTGGAATGCATGAAAGTTTTTGAAAATTTTCATGTATTTCTAGTTAAGGAAGTAGGAAAAGTATGTATCCAGATGATAGTTTGACATTGCACACGGACTTGTACCAGATCAACATGATGCAGGTTTACTTTGACCAAGGGATTCACAATAAAAAGGCGGTCTTTGAGGTTTATTTCCGCCAACAGCCTTTTAAGAACGGCTATGCGGTTTTTGCAGGTTTGGAAAGAATTGTGAGTTATCTTGAAGACCTGCGTTTTTCAGATAGTGATATAGCCTATTTGGAGTCGCTAGGTTATCATGGGGCGTTCTTGGATTACCTCCGCAATTTCAAGTTGGAGTTGACCGTTCGTTCTGCCCAAGAAGGGGATTTGGTCTTTGCTAATGAACCGATTGTGCAGGTGGAAGGCCCTCTAGCTCAATGTCAGTTGGTCGAAACGGCTCTTTTGAACATCGTCAACTACCAGACCTTGGTGGCGACTAAGGCAGCTCGTATTCGTTCAGTAATTGAAGATGAACCTTTAATGGAGTTTGGGACACGTCGGGCTCAAGAAATGGATGCGGCTATCTGGGGAACACGCGCAGCGGTGATTGGTGGTGCCAATGGAACTAGCAACGTGCGTGCTGGTAAACTCTTTGACATTCCTGTCTTGGGGACCCATGCCCATTCCTTGGTACAGGTTTATGGCAATGACTATGAGGCTTTTAAGGCTTATGCTGCGACCCACAAAAATTGTGTCTTTCTTGTGGATACCTATGACACCCTTCGCATTGGGGTACCAGCTGCCATTCAGGTGGCGCGTGAACTGGGTGACCAGATTAACTTTATGGGTGTACGGATTGATTCTGGGGATATTGCCTACATTTCCAAGAAAGTTCGTCAGCAACTGGACGAGGCTGGATTTACAGAGGCTAAGATTTATGCTTCAAATGACCTAGATGAAAATACCATCCTCAACCTCAAGATGCAAAAGGCCAAGATTGATGTCTGGGGTGTTGGAACCAAGCTGATTACAGCCTATGACCAGCCAGCTCTTGGTGCAGTTTATAAGATTGTGGCCATTGAAGATGAAAATGGCCAGATGCGCAATACCATTAAGTTGTCTAATAATGCGGAAAAAGTGTCTACGCCAGGTAAGAAGCAGGTGTGGCGGATTACCAGTCGTGAAAAAGGCAAGTCAGAAGGCGATTATATCACTTATGATGGTGTGGATGTGAGCGACATGACGGAAATCAAGATGTTCCATCCGACTTATACCTACATCAAGAAGACCGTTCGTAATTTTGACGCCGTTCCTCTCTTGGTGGATATTTTCAAGGACGGAAAATTGATTTACAATCTGCCTAGCTTGACTGAGATTCAGGCTTATGCTCGTAAGGAATTTGACAAGCTTTGGGATGAGTACAAGCGCGTGCTTAATCCACAGCATTATCCAGTAGATTTGGCGCGTGATGTATGGCAAGACAAGATGGACTTGATAGACAAAATGCGCAAGGAAGCCCTTGGTGAAGGAGAAGAAGAATGAGTTTGCAAGAAACGATTATCCAAGAATTGGGTGTCAAACCGGTGATTGATGCCCAGGAAGAAATTCGTCGTTCCATCGATTTCTTAAAAAGATACCTGAAAAAACATCCCTTCCTTAAAACCTTTGTACTAGGGATTTCTGGGGGACAAGACTCAACCTTAGCAGGACGTTTAGCCCAACTAGCTATGGAAGAACTGCGAGCAGAAACGGGAGATGACAGCTACAAATTTATCGCTGTCCGCCTGCCATATGGAGTGCAAGCTGATGAAGCAGATGCTCAAAAAGCCCTTGCCTTTATCCAGCCTGATGTCAGTTTAGTCGTCAATATCAAGGAATCAGTTGACGCCATGACGGCAACAGTTGAAGCGACAGGTAGTCCTGTTTCAGATTTTAACAAGGGCAATATCAAGGCACGTTGCCGTATGATTGCTCAGTATGCCCTTGCTGGTGGCCATGGCGGAGCGGTCATTGGAACAGACCATGCTGCGGAAAATATCACAGGTTTCTTTACCAAGTTTGGTGACGGGGGTGCAGATATTCTCCCTCTTTACCGCCTCAATAAGAGTCAAGGAAAACAACTCTTGCAGGAACTTGGTGCAGATCCAGCCCTTTATGAAAAAATCCCAACAGCAGACCTAGAAGAAGACAAACCAGGTCTGGCTGACGAAGTAGCCCTCGGAGTCACTTATGAAGAGATTGATGACTACCTAGAAGGCAAAACAATCAGCCCAGAAGCCCAAACAAGAATCGAAAACTGGTGGCACAAAGGCCAACATAAACGCCACCTACCCATCACCGTATTTGATAACTTTTGGGAGTAAAAAGGTCCGGGGGACCTTTTTAGCTTGAGCCTTGAAATTCAAAAGCAAAACAAGTTTCAATGGAGATTGGATATAGAATCATCCTATCAGAAAGTGAGGTAGCCTCATGAAATCTATTGGTACGCAAATATTACAGACAGATCGTTTAATCTTGCGAAGATTTGTGGAGAGTGATGCAGAAGCCATGTTTCAAAATTGGGCTTCATCCGCTGAGAATCTGACCTATGTTACCTGGGATCCCCATCCTGATGTCGAAATCACTCGAAACTCGATTCGCAATTGGGTTGCTTCCTATACTAATCTCAACTATTACAAATGGGCTATTTGTCTCAAAGAAAACCCAGAGCAAGTGATAGGAGATATCAGCATCGTTACAATAGATGAGAACGATTCTTCTTGTGAAATTGGCTATGTACTAGGCAAGGTTTACTGGGGACATGGAATTATGACAGAAGCCTTGAAAGCTGTCTTGGACTTCTGTTTTATTCAAGCAGGTTTTCAAAATGTCAGAGCTCGATATGCCAGTCTCAATCCAGCTTCAGGTCGTGTCATGGAGAAAGCAGGGATGTCCTATCTAAAGACTATTATCAATGGTGCAGAGAGAAAAGGATATCTTGCGGATCTTATTTATTATCAGATAAGTAGGGAAGACTGGTGAATTTTCTTTTCTGTTTCCATCAAAGTCAGACTGTGTCTGGCTTTTTTTGCAACATTTTTTACATAACCTGATTAAATTCCTATTTTTCCCTATCATTGTCCCTATTTTTTCGAAAATGGAAGGAGTATAATAAACCTATCAATAAAATGATAGGAGGAACTTTATGGGTCATATTTTCTTTTTTCTAAGTGTCTTTCTAGCAGGGATTCTATCCTTCTTTTCTCCTTGTATCTTACCTTTGTTACCGGTTTATGCAGGGGTGTTACTAGATGATAAGGATGGTGCTCAGGCTTCTAGTGGCAAATTTTCCATCTCAGTTACTAGTTTATTGCGAACGCTGGCCTTTATAGCGGGGATTTCCTTTATCTTTATTTTGCTGGGCTATGGAGCTGGTTTTTTAGGCGACTTGCTTTATGCTTCTTGGTTCCAATATGTGACGGGTGCGGTTATCATTCTCTTAGGCTTGCACCAGATGGAGATTCTACACTTTAAGGGGCTTTATAAGGAAAAGAGGTTACAACTGCAAGGACAGGGGCAAAATGGTAAGGGCTATAGTCAGGCATTTTTATTGGGTTTGACCTTTAGTTTTGCTTGGACACCTTGTGTGGGGCCGGTTCTGGGGTCTGTTTTAGCCTTGGCGGCTTCAGGTGGTTCAGGTGCTTGGCAGGGAGCGGGTCTCATGTTAATCTATACGCTGGGTCTAGCGCTACCATTCTTGCTTCTAGCTCTGGCCTCTAGTTATGTTTTGAAACATTTCCGAAAACTCCATCCTTATCTCGGAACCCTCAAAAAAGTGGGAGGTTTTCTCATTATTGTGATGGGACTCTTGGTGCTTTTGGGAAATGCTTCCATTTTGACTACATTATTTGAATAGAGAGGAAAAAGAAATGAAAAAATGGCAAACATGTGTTCTTGGAGCAGGTTCGCTCCTTTGTTTGACGGCTTGTTCAGGCAAGTCCATGACTAGTGAACACCAAATGAAAGATGAAATGAAGATGGAGCAGACAGCTAGTAAAACAAGCGCAGCTAAAGGGAAAGAAGTGGCTGATTTTGAGCTAACTGGAGTAGATGGCAAGACCTACCGCTTGTCTGATTACAAGGGTAAGAAAGTCTATCTCAAATTCTGGGCTTCTTGGTGTTCCATCTGTCTAGCTAGTCTTCCAGATACGGATGAAATTGCTAAGGATGCTGGTGATGATTATGTGGTCTTGACAGTAGTGTCACCAGGACATAAGGGAGAGCAATCTGAAGCGGATTTTAAGAACTGGTACAAGGGCTTGGATTATAAAAATTTCCCAGTTCTAATTGACTCATCAGGAAAACTGTTGGAAACTTATGGTGTCCGTTCTTACCCAACTCAAGCCTTTATAGACAAGGAAGGCAAGCTGGTCAAAACGCAACCAGGTTTTATGGATAAGGATATGATTTTAAAGACATTGAAAGAAATGGAGTAGAGAAAGGCCATGAATGATAAAGTAAAATTGTTTGTTTTGGCAGGGATTTTTTTCCTAGCCATAAGCGGTTTCTATTTTCTATTGATGCGAAATGCAGGGCAGACAGATAGCTCGCAAATTGAGAAAGCGGCAGTTAGCCAAGGAGGAAAAACAGTGAAAAAAACAGAAGTGAGTAAAGATGCAGACTTGCATGAAATTTATCTAGCTGGGGGATGTTTCTGGGGAGTGGAGGAATATTTCTCACGCGTGCCTGGAGTGACAGATGCCGTTTCAGGCTATGCAAATGGTAGAGGGGAGACAACCAAGTACGAATTGATTAACCAAACAGGTCATGCGGAAACCGTCCATGTAACCTATGATGCCAAGCAAATTTCCCTCAAGGAAATCCTGCTTCATTACTTCCGCATTATCAATCCAACCAGCAAAAATAAACAAGGAAATGATGTGGGAACCCAGTACCGTACTGGTGTTTATTACACAGATGACAAGGATTTGGAAGTAATCAACCAAGTCTTTGATGAGGTGGCTAAGAAATACGACCAACCTCTAGCAGTTGAAAAGGAGAACTTGAAGAATTTTGTAGTGGCTGAGGATTACCACCAAGACTATCTCAAGAAAAATCCAAATGGCTACTGCCATATCAATGTCAATCAGGCGGCCTATCCTGTCATCGATGCCAGCAAATATCCAAAACCAAGTGATGAGGAATTGAAAAAGACCCTGTCACCTGAGGAGTATGCAGTCACCCAGAAAAATCAAACAGAACGAGCTTTTTCAAATCGCTATTGGGATAAATTTGAATCCGGTATCTATGTGGATGTGGCAACTGGCGAACCTCTTTTTTCATCAAAGGATAAGTTTGAGTCTGGTTGTGGCTGGCCTAGTTTCACCCAACCCATCAGTCCAGATGTCGCCACCTACAAGGAAGATAAGTCTTACAATATGACACGCATGGAAGTGCGGAGCCGAGTGGGAGATTCTCATCTGGGCCATGTCTTTACGGACGGTCCTCAGGACAAGGGTGGCTTGCGCTACTGTATCAATAGTCTCTCTATTCGATTTATTCCCAAAGACCAAATGGAAGAAAAAGGCTATGCTTATTTACTAGATTATGTCGATTAAGAGGGCTTTCCTAAGCAGTTAGAGGAGAATTTTGCTATACTGATACTAGTAAGTGACAAAGGAGCTGAGCATGACCTACACAATTTTAATCGTAGAAGATGAATATCTGGTAAGACAAGGCTTGACCAAACTGGTCAATGTAGCAGCCTACGATATGGAAATCATCGGTCAGGCTGAAAATGGAAAGCAGGCTTGGGAATTGATACAAAAGCAGGTGCCGGATATCATTTTGACCGATATCAACATGCCTCAACTAAATGGCATTCAGTTGGCCAGTCTGGTCCGAGAAACCTATCCTCAGGTTCACCTAGTTTTTTTGACAGGTTACGATGATTTTGATTATGCCTTGTCTGCTGTCAAACTAGGTGTAGATGACTACTTGCTCAAGCCCTTTTCTCGTCAGGATATTGAGGAAATGTTGGGGAAAATCAAGCAAAAGTTGGATAAGGAAGAGAAAGAAGAGCAGTTACAAGATTTATTGACTGATAAGTTTGAAGGAAACTTGGCCCAGAAAATTCAGTCTCATCTAGATGACAGCCAGTTTAGTTTAAAGGCTTTGGCCAGTGACTTGGGCTTTAGCCCGACTTATCTGAGCTCTTTGATTAAGAAAGAGTTGGGTCTACCTTTTCAGGATTACCTGGTGCGAGAACGTGTCAAACAAGCTAAGCTCTTGCTCTTAACAACGGATTTAAAGATTTATGAGATAGCTGAAAAGGTTGGTTTTGAAGATATGAATTACTTTACCCAACGTTTTAAACAGATTGCGGGTGTGACACCTCGTCAGTTTAAGAAGGGAGAAGGTCGATGAAGCGTTCTTCTCTCCTAGTTAGAATGGTTATTTCCATCTTTTTGGTCTTTCTCATTCTCCTAGTTCTGGTTGGTACGTTCTACTATCAATCTAGTTCTTCAGCCATTGAGGCTACCATTGAAGGTAATAGCCAAACGACTATCAGTCAGACTAGCCACTTTATCCAGTCTTATATCAAAAAATTAGAAACCACCTCGACCAGTTTGACCCAGCAGGCGGATGTCCTAGCCTATGCTGAGAATCCCAGTCAAGACAAGGTCAAGGGAATTCGAAATCTGTTTTTGACCATCTTAAAGGCAGATCAGGACTTGAAAACTGTTGTGCTGGTAACCAAATCCGGTCAGGTCATTTCTACAGATGACAGTGTGCAGATGAAAACTTCCTCTGATATGATGGCTGAGGATTGGTACCAAAAGGCCATTCATCAGGGAGCTAAGCCTGTTTTGACACCAGCTCGTAAGTCGGATAGTCAGTGGGTTATTTCTATCACTCAGGAACTTGTTGATGCAAAGGGAGCCAATCTGGGTGTACTTCGTTTGGATATTTCTTATGAAACTCTGGAAGCCTATCTCAACCAGCTTCAGTTGGGTCAGCAGGGATTTGCTTTCATTATCAATGAAAAACATGAATTTGTTTACCATCCTCAACACACAGTTTATAGTTCGTCTAGCGAAATGGAGGCCATGAAATCCTACATTGAGACGGGTCAGGGCTATACTTCTGGTCACAAATCCTACGTCAGTCAAGAAAAGATTGCAGGAACTGATTGGACGGTACTTGGCGTATCTTCGCTGGAGAAGTTAGATCAGGTTCGGAATCAACTCTTGTGGACCTTGCTTGGGGCTAGTATCACATCTCTTCTTGTCTGTCTCTGCTTGGTGTGGTTCAGTCTCAAACGCTGGATTGCTCCTTTAAGTGGCTTAAGAGAAACCATGCTGGAGATTGCTTCTGGTAATCAGAATCTTCGTGCCAAGGAAACTGGTGCCTATGAACTGAGAGAAGTGACTCGCCAATTTAATGCCATGTTGGATCAGATTGATCAGCTGATGGCAGATATTCGTAGCCAGGAAGAAACGACCCGTCAGTACCAACTTCAAGCCCTATCAAGTCAGATTAACCCCCATTTCCTCTATAACACCTTGGACACCATCATCTGGATGGCTGAATTTCAGGATAGTCAGCGAGTGGTTCAGGTGACCAAGTCCTTGGCAACCTATTTCCGCTTGGCGCTCAATCAGGGCAAGGACTTGATTTGTCTCTCTGATGAAATCAATCATGTCCGCCAGTATCTCTTTATCCAGAAACAACGTTATGGAGATAAGCTGGAATACGAAATTACTGAAAATCCTGCCTTTGATCATCTGGTCTTGCCCAAGCTGGTGTTACAACCCTTGGTGGAAAATGCTCTTTACCATGGCATTAAGGAGAAGGAAGGTCAGGGACATATTAGAGTTTCTGTTCAGAAAAAGGATTCAGGATTGGTCATCCGTATTGAGGATGATGGAGTGGGTTTCCAAGATGCTAGCGATAGTAGTCAAAGTCAACTCAAACGTGGAGGAGTAGGTCTTCAAAATGTTGACCAGCGTCTTAAACTTCATTTTGGAGAAGATTACCAGATGAAGATTGATTCTAGGCCCCAAAAAGGGACGAAAGTGGAAATATACATAAATAGAATATAAACTAGCTAACTCCCAGTCAATTCTGGGAGTTTTATGCGTAATTGGGCAAGCTTTCTAGGTTGTCTATCTTGCTAAAACGTAGAAAAAACGGTATGATAGAAGAGTGACAAAAGAGGTGACAGAGATGAACGAGACACAGATTCAAAGAGAAACACGTCAGATAGTAGAAGATGTTTTAGAAAAGGCCGATTTGAAGCAGGGGGCCCTTTTTGTTTTAGGTCTATCTTCTAGTGAGGTGCTAGGTGGTCAGATTGGGAAAGAATCCAGTCAAGAGATTGGTGAGCTGATAGTAGAGACTATCTTGGGTATTCTAGGTAGTAGAGGTATCCATTTAGCCGTTCAAGGTTGTGAACATGTTAATCGAGCCCTCGTCGTTGAACGTCAGGTGGCAGAGCAGTTTGGCCTGGAAATCGTCAGTGTCCTTCCGACTCTTCATGCAGGAGGTTCGGGTCAATTGGCAGCCTTCAAGTTTATGCAAGATCCAGTTGAGGTTGAATTTATCAAGGCTCATGCTGGATTGGATATCGGAGACACTGCAATTGGCATGCATGTCAAGCATGTTCAGGTTCCGATTCGCCCTCTTTTGAGAGAGATTGGGCATGCCCACGTAACGGCTCTAGCTAGTCGTCCAAAATTAATCGGAGGTGCGCGTGCGCACTATCCGCAAGATTCTATCAGAAAGTCGTGAGAATGAATAAAGGAGATGAAAGTGTTTAAAAAAGACCGTTTTTCAATTCGTAAGATTAAGGGAGTTGTAGGTTCTGTATTTCTTGGAAGCCTTTTGATGGCTCCTTCTGTAGTGGACGCAGCCACCTATCACTATGTAGATAAAGAGGTTATTTCACAAGAAGCTAAAGATTTAATCCAGACAGGAAAGCCTGATGGAAATGAAGTTGTCTATGGTTTGGTATATCAAAAAGACCAGCTGCCACAAACAGGGACAGAAGCATCTGTTTTGACAGCTTTTGGTTTGCTGACTGTTGGGAGCTTGCTTTTAATCTACAAGAGAAAGAAAATTGCCAGCATCTTTCTAGTTGGAGTTATGGGATTGGTAGTCCTTCCTAGTGCAGGAGCTGTAGACCCAGTTGCGACTCTAGCACCGGCTAGTCGAGAGGGTGTTGTTGAAATGGAGGGCTATCGCTATGTTGGTTATCTATCAGGTGACATCCTCAAAACGCTTGGCTTGGATACTGTTTTAGAAGAAGCCTCAGCTAAACCTGGAGAGGTGACTGTAGTCGAAGTTGAGAATCCCCAAGTAACAACAAATCAGGAGCAAGCTAAGCCAGAAAACCAAGCAGTAGAGACAGAGGAAGATCCAAAAGAAGAAGCACCTAAAACAGAAGAAAGTCCAAAGGAAGAACCAAAATCGGAGGTAAAACCTACTGACGACACCCTTCCTAAAGTAGAAGAGGGGAAAGAAGATTCAGTAGAACCAGCTCCAGTTGAAGAAGTAAGTGGAGTAGTTGATTCAAAAACAGATGAACAAACACCAGTCAAACCGGAAAGTCAACCATCAGACAAACCAGCTGAGGAATCAAAAGTTGAACCACCAGTAGAACGACCAAAAGTCCCAGAACAACCCGTGCAACCTACACAACCGGAGCAACCAAGGATACCAAAAGATTCATCACAACAAGAAGATCCTAAAGAGGATAAGGTATCGGAAGAGACACCGAAACAAGAAGATGCACAGCCAGAAGTAGTAGAAACAAAAGATGAGGCTGCTAATCAACCTGTTGAAGAACCAAAAGTGGAAATGCCTGCTGTAGAAAAACAAACGGAACCAAAAGTTGAACAAGCAGGTGAACCAGTCGCGCCAAGTGAAGACGAAAAGGCACCAGTCTCTCCAGAAAAGCAACCAGAAGCTTCTGAGGAAGAGAAGGTTTCGGAAGAAACCCCGAAACCAGTAGAAGTCTCTCCAGAGACCAAGGCTGAAGAAACTGTAGAACCAACAGAGGAGACCAAAACAGCTAAAGGTACGCAAGAAGAAGGCAAAGAAGGTCAAGCACCAGTACAAGAAGTAAACCCAGAATATAAAGTAACAACAGGTACAGTTGAGAAGTCTACCGAAAGTGAATTAGATTTCACAACAGAAGTAGTTCCGGATGACACAAAATATGTAGATGAAGAAGTTGTTGAACGTCAAGGGTCTAAAGGAGTTCAACTTACGAAAACAACTTACGAAACAGTGGAAGGTGTAGAGACAGATAAAGTTCTTTCTACAACTACAGAAGTAAAAACGCCTGCCGTTTCTAAAGTCGTTAAAAAAGGAACAAAACCAGTTGAAGGAACAACAATTGAAACAAGAGAAGAAGCCATTCCTTTTGCTACAAAAACAGAAGATGATGACACTTTAAAACGTGGAACAACTACAGTTGCTCAAGAAGGTGTAAACGGTAAGAAACAAATTACTGAAACCTATAAAACAATTCGCGGAGAAAAAACAAACGAAGCTCCAACAGTAGAAGAAAAAGTTATCTTACAACCTCAAGATAAAATTATTAAGAATGGTACAAAAGGGTTAGAAAAACCTACTTTACAATGGGCTAATACTGAAAAAGATGTCTTGAAGAAGAGTGCTACCGCTAAATACACTTTAAATAAACCAGTTGGAGTTACGATTAAATCGATTAAAGTTGCTTTAAAAAATGAAGCTGGTGAAGTAGTTAAAGAAGTTGACGTGCCGGAAAATGATTTACAAGCAACATTAAAAGACTTGAAATATTATAAAGGCTACACTCTGTCTACAAAAATGGTTTATGACAGAGGTGAAGGCGAAGAAACTGAAACATTAGAAGATAAACAAATTCAATTAGATCTTAAAAAAGTTGAAATCAAAGATATTCGAAGAACTGATTTAATTAAATATGATCAAGAAACAGAAACGAATGAATCTAGATTAAAATCAATCCCAGAGGATAAGAGTAAATACTACTTAAAAGTCACTTCACATGATCAAAAATCAACATTATTAGCAGTGAAAAATATTGAAGAAGTAACCGTTGATGGAAAACAAATGTATAAAGTAACTGCAACAGCAGATAATTTAGTTGGGCGTCAAAAAGATCAAACATTTGAATCTGAATATACTCATTACATTGAAAAATCAGTTGCAGCTAACGGAAATGTTTATTATGATTTTGAAGATTTAGTTTCAGCAATGCAAAAAAATCCAGCAGGAGAATACCGATTAGGTCAAAGTATGAGTGCTAGAAATGCATCTGCGAATGGAAAATCGTATATCACGAGTGAATTTACAGGAAAATTATTAAGTGAAGACGGAAAACGTTATGCTATTACAGAGTTAGAACGACCTTTATTCAATGTTATTAAGAATGCTACTATAAAAAATATTAATTTTGAAGATGTAGATATCGATCGTAAAAATGATGATGGTGTTGCTACAATAGCCAATACAATGAATGGAACTTCTGTCATTGAAGATGTGAAAATTACAGGTTCTGTTATTGGACGTAATAATGTAGCAGGTGTTGTTAATTATATGAACGAGGGAACTCGCATTGAAAATGTTGCCTTTATTGGTAAACTACATTCTACAAGTGAAAATGGTTCAGCATTAGGTGGTATTGCCGATAAAAACTATCGAGGTATTGTAACAAGAACTTATGTAGATGCAATATTAACTGGTAATAAAGTGAGAGCAAGTTCATTAATTCCATTTGTTGAATATGGAATGATAGGTGATTATTTAATTGGAACTAAAGGAAACTTAACGAAATCTGTTGCCAAAGGATTGATTAATGTAGTTACACCAGTACAAACTGGAGCGTTTGCAAGTAAGACATGGCCTTTTGGTACAGTAAAAGATAATGTTAGTTATGTAAAAGTGAAAAATGCAGAAATGTTATTTGGTTCAAATGATATTGATGATGGTTATGCACATCCACAAATTGATAAATTATACAGTGTAGCTGGATATAGTGAAGGTAAAAAGTCATACACTAAATATCCTAATAAACAAATTGAATTGACAAAAGAAGAAGCTGATGAAAAAGTAGCTAGCTATAATATTACAGCTAATACTTTTGAAAGCGAAAAATCACTAGTGGCTACATTAAACGCAACAGTGTCTCAAAATTCTGCTTATGATCAAATCCAAGATTATAACGATGAATATAAATTAGCATATAAGAATTTTGAAAAATTACAACCATTCTATAATAAAGAATATATTGTACATCAAGCTAATAAATTGGATAAAGCACATAACTTAAATACGAAAGAAGTTCTTTCTGTAACACCAATGCATGATACAAAATTCGTTACAAATTTAGAAGAAGTGAATAAAATTATGATTCACTATGCGGATGGAACAAAAGAATACATAAATCTATCTGGCAGTACAGAAGGATTAAGTAATGTTAAAGAATACACTGTAACGGGTCTAGGAATTAAATATACACCAAATATTGTTCAAAAAAATCATGATGAATTAATAGAGGGTATTGTTTCAAAATTAAGTCCGATTGAATTACAATCAGATATTATTTATAAACACTTCAACAGACCGGGAGAAGGAAGATTTAACGCTGTTAAGGATCTTTACTTAGAAGAAAGTTTTGACTATGTGAAGAATAATTTAACAGAACTGGTGACTAAATTAGTTCAAAATGAAGATCACCAATTAAATGATTCTCTAGCTGTACGTCAAATGATTTTAGATAAAGTTGAGAAAAATAAAGCAGCTTTGATGCTGGGATTAACTTATCTAAACCGCTACTATGGAGTTAGATTTGGAGATGTTAACATTAAAGAATTAATGCTATTTAAACCAGATTTCTATGGTAAAAATATAGATGTATTAGATCGATTGATTGAAATTGGCTCTAAAGAGAACAATCTTAAAGGTCATCGTACACATGATGCATTCCGTGAAGTTTTGAGTGCTTCTACTCGCTCGGGTAACTTAATTGACTTCTTAAAATACAATATGGAACTTTTAACTTCAGATAAAAATATAAATGATTGGTTTATTCATGCGACTGAAGGTAAAGTATACGTTGTTGAAAAACAATCTCGTGAAGAAGGTCTTAAAAATGCTAAATATAGAGCATTTGATAATCTATCCAAAGGATATCATCAGAAGATGATTCTTCCACTTTTAAATCTAAAGCAAACACAAGCATTCCTGATTTCTACGTATAACACAATTTCATTTGGTACAGCTAATAAATACAATACGACACTTGGAAATTTCAAAGATAAAATTGATTTGGCGGCAAATAGGCATCTTAACTATCTTGATTTCTGGTACCGACTTGCAAATGAGAATGTTAAGAATTTACTGGCAAAAGAGATTGTTACTCCTGTTTGGGAAGGATACCAAGTTTGGGGACATGATTGGGGTAAATGGATGGATAAATATGGTAAGTTTGAAGATGGTAAAGGTATTTATGCTCCAACCCGTGAACTTTATGGCCCTGTAGGTGAGCATTACGGTCCTAATGGGGCTGTTGCCGGAGCCTATGCAACTTATTATGATGATAAGAATGATAATCGTGCAAAAGTTGTATTTGTTATGTCTGATATGATTAGCGAGTATGGATCCTCAGCATTTACACATGAAACTACTCACATAAATGACCGCGTAGTTTATTATGGAGGGTACACACACCGAGAAGGTACATTCTTAGAAGCCTTCGCACAAGGTATGCTTCAATCACCTGCTACTCAAGGTCACCAAGGTGAGTATGGTGCTTTAGGACTAAATATGGCTTTTGAACGTGAAAACGATGGAAATCAATGGTATAATTATAACCCTAATAATCTTAAATCACGTAAAGAAATTGACCACTATATGAAGAACTATAATGAGGCACTGATGATGTTAGATTATCTTGAAGCTGATGCAGTTATTGGGAAACTTAATGGTGATAATAGTAAATGGTTTAAGAAAGTTGATAAGAAAATGCGTCATACTGATGGTGATAATAAACATCTAGTTGGACCTAACCAATGGGATGAAGTGCGTGACTTAAGCGAACAAGAAAAAGCACTTGAGTTGAATAATATTAATGATTTAGTTAACAATAACTTTATTACAAAACATGGTGCTCCAGGTAACGGGGTGTATCGTCCTGAAGATTTTAGATCTGCATACGTTAACGTTAATATGATGACCGGTATCTACGGTGGTAATACTAGTGATGGTGCTCCGGGAGCCCTATCATTCAAACACAATGCTTTCCGTATGTGGGGTTACTTCGGATATGAAAATGGATTTATTGGATATGTTTCCAATAAATATAAAGGTGAAGCGAAAAAGGATGGTGAAAACAATTTAAGTGATAAATTTATTATTAAGAAAGTATCTAAAAATGTATACAACACACTTGAGGATTGGAAGCAACATTGGTTCCAAGAAATTAAAGATAAAGCTAATAATGGATTCACTGCCATTGAAATTAATGGTGAAACGATTACAAGTTATGACAGATTGAAGACTCTATTCAGTACTGCTGTTGAAAAAGATTTAGCTGAATTGAACGATTCTAAAGTAGAGCGTAAATATAGAAATACTGTAGGCTTGAAAGAGAAAGTCTTCAAACAACTCTTGTACAAATCCGACGGTTTCTCTGGGAATCTCTTCAATGAATCACAGGCATAGTGCTAACAAAATCATTACAAAGGTGGATCAGCTTGGCTGTATCTGCCTTTTTATGCTATACTTAAGGTATGCATAGAAAAACAGTGATTGATTTTAGGGCTTTGGGGGAGAGATACACCTTTACCCAGCCTATTAAAGAGTTGAAAACGAGAAATGTAGCAGAAGTGGCAGATTTGCTGGCACAAGTGGAAAGCTACCAAGAGCAGGGCTACTATGTGGTGGGCTATGTCAGCTATGAGGCTGCACCTGCTTTTGAGGAGAAATTAGCAGTTCATAAAGCTCCTTTACTGGCAGAGTATCTGCTATATTTTACAGTTCATGATAGGGTAGAAACATCCCCTATTTCTCTGATTTATGACGAGGTTGATTTGCCTTCAAACTGGCAGGAAGTAACGTCTGCAGCAGACTATGAAAAGGCTATTGCACAGATTCACCATCATTTGCGCCAGGGAGACACCTATCAGGTCAACTACACAGTCCAACTCAAGCAAAAATTAAGTGCCAATCCTTTTGCCATCTACAATCGTATGGTGGTAGAGCAGGAGGCGGGTTACAATGCTTATGTTGAACATGACGAGATGGCAGTGATTTCCATGAGCCCAGAGCTCTTTTTTGAGCAGAATGGCCGCGAGTTGACAACGCGACCAATGAAGGGAACGACTCAGCGTGGCATGACTGACCAAGAAGATCTTGAACAGGCTAGCTGGTTGGAGCAGGATTCTAAAAATCGCTCTGAAAATATGATGATTGTGGACCTCTTGCGCAACGATATGAACCGTATTTCTGAAGTGGGAAGTGAGCATGTGGAGCGTCTGTGTCAAGTGGAGCAGTATTCGACTGTCTGGCAGATGACTTCGACCATCAAGAGTCGGTTGCGACCAGATGTGGACTTGGTTTCCATTTTTCGCTCTCTCTTTCCTTGTGGATCCATCACAGGAGCTCCGAAAATTGCGACTATGGAGATTATAAAGGACTTAGAACCACAACCGCGTGGAGTCTACTGTGGAACGATTGGTCTCTTGCTTCCAAATGGACGACGGATTTTTAATGTGGCCATTCGTACCATTCAACTTCACAAAGGTCAAGCCATTTATGGAGTTGGCGGAGGGATTACATGGGATAGCACATGGGAATCTGAATACCGAGAGGTTCATCAAAAGGCAGCAGTTCTCTATCGTAAACAAGCTCGTTTTCAGCTGATTACTACTGGGAAAATCAGCCAGAAGAACTTGCTGTTTGAAGAACAACATTTGGAAAGACTCCAAAAAGCTAGTCGCTATTTTGCCTTTCCTTTGGATTCAGAAGACTTGAGACACAAGATTGAGGAAGAGTGTCAGGATTGTGACATTGATCAAGATTACCGCTTGCGAATTAGCCTTAGCAAGTCTGGAAAGATAGAGGTCGATCGTCAAGTATTAACACCCCTCAGTCCAACCTTCTGCCATGCCCAACTCTGCCTGCAGGAAGCCAATTTGCAACAAGCATTTACCTATTTTAAAACAAGCCACCGACCGCATTTGAGCCTAGGGGAACAAGAGAAGATTTACCACAATAAGTCTGGAGAGCTACTTGAAACCTCTATTGGAAATTTGGTTCTGAAAATCGCTGGAAAACTCTACACACCGCCTATTCGACTGGGAATTTTACCAGGAATTTACCGTCAGCATTTGCTGGAAACAGGACAGGTAGAAGAGAAAGTCTTGACCTTGGCAGATTTAGACAAAGCTGAAGCTATTTACGGCTGTAACGCAGTGCGAGGCTTGTATGAGTTAATCTTACAGGAGAACTAGATGAAACTGATATTTTTACATGGACTAGGCCAGTCAGCGGAGAGTTGGAAAGAAGTTCAGAATCTACTGACAGATTATCCTTCTGAGGCTATCGAGTTGTTTCCTTCTGGAGTTAGCAACTATCAACAAGCCAAGGAACGAGTTTATCAGCATCTAGTTCAAGAGACAGAACCTTTTGTCCTAATCGGTTTGTCCTTAGGGGCTGTCCTTGCATTGGAGCTTTCAAGTTCTGAGATACCAACCCTTCAGGCTTTGGTTTTGTCAGGTTGTCCATTGAAACTAGCAGGTAATATTCCTTTTTATTTTCAAACACTGATATTTAAACTACTCCCAAAAAGGATATTTGAGAAACAGGGAGCAGACAAAACTCTTATGGTTGGAGTTTCTGAGGAATTGAAGACACTTGATTTAAGAGAGATTGCAAGGCATTGTCCTTATCCAACCTTACTAATTTGTGGTAGCAAAGATAAACCGAATCTTAGTTCTATGAAAGATCTTCATTTATTATTGAAAGATTCGCAGTTTCAGATCATTCCTGATGGCCCTCATGTTCTGAATAGAGCTAAACCAAAAGAGTTTGCAGAAATAACCAGAAGTTTTCTTGAATTGAAGAAATAAATCTGATAAAATAAACATGAAATCGATATCATCGTTATGGGAGAAAGAAATGAATAAACGTCTCTTTTTAAAAATGAGTCTGGCTACCTTGCCAATTTTAGCCTTGTTTTCACAGCCTGTGTTAGCAGAAGAAGACATTCATTTTTCTAGCTGTCAGGAAGCTTGGGCGAATGGCTATTCGGATATTCACGAGGGAGAACCTGGTTATTCTGCCAAGTTAGACCGAGATCATGATGGTGTGGCTTGCGAATTGAAGAATGCTCCTAAGGGTGCTTTCAAAGCAAAACAAGCAACTACGGCTCAAAGCA
Source organism: Streptococcus sp. 5004 (assembly GCF_013276755.1). GTDB lineage: Bacteria > Bacillota > Bacilli > Lactobacillales > Streptococcaceae > Streptococcus. The sequence goes on from NZ_VMLP01000017.1 coordinate 47,308, forward strand.
ACACAAGTTCAGCAACAACAAGTGGATGGGTTAAGCAGGACGGTGCTTGGTACTACTTTGATGGAAATGGAAATCCAGTGAAAAATGCTTGGCAGGGAAGCTATTACCTGAAATCTGATGGTAAGATGGCACAGAGCGAATGGATTTATGATTCTTACTATCAAGCTTGGTATTATTTGAAATCAGATGGCTCTTATGCTTATAGTACATGGCAAGGAAATTACTATTTGAAATCAAACGGTAAAATGGCTAAAGGTGAATGGATTTATGATGATTCTTATCAAGCTTGGTATTACTTGAAATCAGATGGTTCGTATACTTATAGTACATGGCAAGGAAATTACTATCTGAAATCAGATGGTAAAATGGCACAGAGCGAATGGATTTATGATGATTCTTATCAAGCTTGGTATTATTTGAAATCAGATGGCTCTTATGCTTATAGTACATGGCAAGGAAATTACTATCTGAAATCAGATGGTAAAATGGCTGTCAATGAATGGGTTGATGGTGGACGTTATTATGTAGATACCACTGGTTTGTGGAAAGCCAATTCAAAAGTAACTAATAAAGGTTCTTACTATAGCCTTCAAGGGAAGTATGATGAAATTGTCGTTGCCAACAAACACTATCCAATGTCAAAAGACTACTATCCTGGTGAAAATGCTACTGCAAAAGCAGCCTTTTTAAAACTGATTGCACAAATGAAAGAAGAAGGATACGCTATTAGCGATAATTATAGTGGATTTAGAAGTTATGCAACTCAAGCACAATTGTATCAAAGTTATGTGAACCAAGAGGGACAGGCTGCTGCGGATCGTTATTCCGCCCGTCCTGGATATAGTGAACATCAGACAGGACTTGCTTTTGATGTGATTGGCACAGATGGTCAATTAGTTGAAGATGCGGGTGCGGCTCAATGGTTATTGGATCATGCACCAGACTATGGCTTTGTTGTTCGCTATCCCCGTGGGAAAGAGAGTGTCACAGGTTACATGCATGAGGAATGGCATTTACGTTACATTGGAAAAGAAGCAAAAGACATTGCTGCAAGTGGTTTGACACTAGAGGAATACTATGGCTTTGATGGTGGAGACTATCTTCAGTAAAATTACTCATAAAAACAATGCAAACCTTTGCATAAATGAGTGAAATTTGTTATACTATAACTGTAAGCATTTTCAATTACTGCATAATGAAAAAGGAGAATATGATGAGTCAAAAGATTATTGGGATTGACCTTGGTGGAACTTCTATCAAATTTGCAATCTTGACAACAGCAGGAGAGATCCAAGAAAAGTGGTCTATCAAGACCAATATTTTGGATGAGGGGAGTCATATTGTTGATGATATGATTGAATCTATTCAACATCGTTTGGACTTGCTTGGATTGGTAGCAGCAGACTTCCAAGGAATTGGAATGGGGTCACCAGGTGTGGTTGACCGTGAAAAAGGGACTGTGATTGGTGCCTACAACTTGAACTGGAAAACCCTTCAACCAATCAAAGAAAAGATTGAAAAAGCCTTGGGGATTCCATTTTTCATCGATAATGATGCCAACGTAGCGGCTCTTGGTGAGCGTTGGATGGGGGCTGGTGATAACCAACCAGACGTTGTCTTTATGACACTTGGTACAGGTGTTGGTGGTGGTATTGTCGCAGAAGGCAAATTGCTTCACGGTGTAGCTGGTGCAGCAGGTGAGCTTGGTCACATCACTGTTGACTTTGACCAACCAATCGCATGTACTTGCGGTAAGAAAGGTTGCCTTGAGACAGTAGCTTCTGCAACAGGGATTGTCAACTTGACTCGTCGTTATGCCGATGAATACGAAGGTGATGCAGCCTTGAAACGCTTGATTGATAACGGAGAGGAAGTAACCGCTAAGACAGTCTTTGACCTTGTAAAAGAAGGAGACGACCTTGCCTTAATCGTTTACCGTAACTTCTCACGTTACTTGGGAATCGCTTGTGCTAACATCGGTTCAATCCTAAACCCATCAACAATCGTCATCGGTGGTGGTGTGTCAGCTGCGGGAGAATTCCTTTTACAAGGTGTTCAAAAAGTCTACGATGAAAATACTTTCCCACAAGTACGCACATCTACTAAATTAGCTCTTGCAACTCTAGGAAATGACGCTGGAGTTATCGGAGCAGCATCACTTGTATTGCAATAAAATAATAAAAGAGGAAAAGTGCTAACCTAGAGTTAGTAATGTTCCTCTTTTCTTTTTTATGCTATACTAGTTAGGACAATAAATGAGGTGAGAGTAAATGACAAAAGCAGATACGATTTTTAAAGAAAATATTGAACGAATCCTCAAAGACGGTGTCTTTTCTGAGCAGGCCCGTCCCAAGTACAAGGATGGGACTGTTGCCAACTCCAAGTACATAACGGGTGCCTTTGCAGAGTATGACTTGGCAAAAGGGGAATTCCCCATCACAACCTTGCGTCCCATTGCAATCAAATCAGCTATCAAAGAAGTTCTCTGGATCTACCAAGACCAGTCAAATAGCCTTGAGGTACTCAATGACAAGTACAATGTTCACTACTGGAATGACTGGGAAGTGGGAGATACAGGAACTATTGGTGAGCGCTATGGTGCTGTTGTTAAGAAACACGACATCATCAATAAGCTTCTCAAACAGTTGGAAGCCAACCCTTGGAACCGCCGCAATATTATCTCTCTCTGGGATTACCAAGCTTTTGAGGAGACAGAGGGCCTCCTTCCATGCGCCTTTCAGACCATGTTTGATGTCCGCCGTGTAGATGGGGAAATCTATCTGGATGCGACCTTGACCCAGCGTTCGAATGATATGCTGGTGGCTCACCACATCAATGCTATGCAGTATGTAGCTCTTCAAATGATGATTGCCAAGCATTTTGGCTGGAAGGTTGGGAAGTTCTTCTATTTCATAAACAACCTCCATATCTATGACAATCAATTTGAACAAGCTCAGGAATTGCTCCGTCGTGAGCCGTCAAACTGCCAACCACGTTTGGTCTTGAATATACCAGATAAGACAAACTTCTTTGATATTAAAGCAGAAGATTTTGAGTTGGTGGATTATGACCCTGTTAAGCCACAGTTGAAGTTTGACCTAGCTATTTAATACTCAATGAAAATCAAAGAGTAAACTAGGAAGCTAGCCACAGGTTTCTCAAAGCACTGCTTTGAG